>CALRYR010000061.1:0-12431 GCA_943372425.1 Variovorax sp. YR752
TGCTCTGCGTCGGCGGCGACTCCCATTCGCCCACTGGCGGTGCCTTCGGCGCCTACATGTTCGGCGTTGGCAGCACCGAGATGCTGGGTGTGGTCGTCACCGGCGAGATCTGGCTGCGCGTGCCCGAAACGATCCAGATGTGGTGGGACGGCGTGCTGCCGCGTGGCGTGACGGCCAAGGACATGATGCTGCACATGATCGGTCGCTTCGGCATGAACGGCGGCCGCTATCAGGCGGTGGAGTTCGCCGGTCCGGCGGTGAAGGCGCTGTCGATGCAGGAGCGCATGACGCTGTCGAACATGAGCGCCGAGCTGGGCGCGCAGGCCGGCCTCATCGCGCCCGACGAGACCACCGCCACCTACCTCGCACAGGCCGGTGCGCCGGCTGCGGACACGGCGCACTGGTTCACCGACGAGACCGCCGAACGCACGTGCCATCGCTTCGACGCCGGCACGCTCGAGCCGTATGTCGCGGCACCGCACAGCCCGGCCAACGCGCACGGCGTGAGCCGGTACGCGGGCACGCCCGTGGACGTGGCCTACATCGGCGCCTGCACCGGCGCGAAGCTCGACGATCTGCGCGCTGCGGCCGAGGTGTTGCGCGGGCACAAGGTGGCCGCGGGCCTGCGCCTCATCGTGGCGCCCGCCAGCCTGCAGGACCAGGCGCAGGCACAGGAAGAGGGCGTGCTCCAGGTGCTGATGGACGCGGGCGCCGAGCTGTTCCCGACCGCGTGCGGGGCCTGTTCCGGCTACGGCGATCCGATGGGCGACGACGTCACGGTCATCTCGACCACGGCGCGCAACTTCAAGGGTCGCATGGGCTCGCCGACCGCGCAGGTCTACCTGGGTTCGCCCTACACGGTAGCGGCCGCCGCCCTGCGCGGCTGCGTGACCGATCCGCGCGAGGTGCTGGCGTGAGCATGGCGGCAGCGACCCATCGTGTCTGGCGCCTGGGCGCCGACATCGACACCGACCTGCTCGCGCCCGGCCATGCGATGAAGCACGGCATCGACGTCATCGCCGGGCATTGCCTCGAAGCCATTCGCCCCGACTTCGCCGGCCGCGTGCAGCGCGGCGACGTGCTGGTGGCCGGCCCCAACTTCGGCATCGGCTCCTCACGCGAGCAGGCCGCCGCCGTGCTGGTGCACCTGGGCGTGGCCGCGGTCGTCGCGCCTTCGTACAGCGGCTTGTACTTCCGCAATGCCTTCAACGTGGGCCTGCTGCTGCTCACCTGCGCCGAGGCCGAGACGCTGAACGAAGGCGACCGGATCGCCCTCGACACCACGGCGCCCGCGCTGCGCACCGCCGATGCGCGCACGCTCGCATGCGAGCCCGTGCCGGGTTTTCTGATGGACATGGTCGAGGCCGGCGGCTTGCTGCCGATGCTGCGCCGACGCCTGGCTGTGAAGAAAGAGGCCGATGCGCGCTGAACAGCAAGACGAACGCGAGCACGCACCCCACGCGCAACGCGCCGTGCTGCAGGCGGTGGTGGCGCTGCATGCGGCGCAGCCGGCCGGCGCCGAAGCCGCGGCGCAGGCGCGGCGGTTGCTGGTCGACACCGTCGGCTGCGCGCTGGCGGGCCGGCAAGCGTACGAAGTGCAGGGGCTTGAGGCGGCGCTTGCGGCGTGCGAGCCCGGCGATTTCTCGTTGCCCGCCGGGCCGTCGATGAGCGTGCAATCCGCCGCGCAGGTGCTCGCCATGGCCGCGACGTGGGACGAGGCCTGCGAGGGGCATGCGCTGGCGCACGGGCGGCCTGGCGTGCCGCTGGTGGCAGCGCTGCTGCCGCTCGCGCTGCGGCGGGGCGCGAGCCTCGGCGAGTTCGTCGACGCCTTCGTGCTCGGCTACGAGGTGGGCGCGCGCTGCGGTGCGTGGCTGCGTATCCGCCCCGGCATGCACGTCGATGCCAACTGGCCCGCGCTCGGCGTGGCGGCGGGCGTGGCGCGGTTGCTCGGCCTCGCGCCGGACGGCATCGTGCAGGCGATCGACATCGCGGCCTGCCAGCTCGCGACCAGCCTCTACCTGCCGGTGGCGCAGGGTCGCACCGCGCGCAACACCTACCTGGGCCACAGCGCATCGCTGGGGCTGCAGGCCGCATTCGCGAGCGCTGCCGGCATCGATGCGCCCGAGGGCGCGCTGGCGCACTACGCGGCGAACCATGCGGCGTCATCGGCGCAACCACTGCCTGGCGCATCGGTTCTGCTGCTGCGCGACGCTTACCTGAAACCCTTCGCAGCGGTGCGCCACGTGCACTACGGCGCGACCGCGGCGCGCAAGCTGCGCGAGCCGTTCGCACAGAGCACCGCGGGCATCAGCCGCATCGTGCTCAAGGTCTATGAGGAAGCCCTTGTCTATTGTGGCAACCGCGCGCCGCGCACGCCGATCCAGGCGCAGTTCAGCCTGTCGTTCGGCGTCGCGGCGATGCTGCGCTTCGGCGATGTCGATCCGTCGGTGTATGCCGCACCGCGCTTCGACGACGCGGAGTTGCGCCGGCTCGAGGCGCTGGTCGAGCTGGAGGCAGATGCCGGTCTCACCGCCCGCAGGCAGCGCGGCGCCACACTCACGGTGACGCACGACGCCGGCACTTGCGAAGACGCCGTCGGCACCATCGCCGGTGATGCCGCCCATCCGCTCGACCGCACGGCGCTCGCCGCCAAGTTCACGCACTACGCGGCGCACAGCGTCCCAGGTCCGCAGGCCGAGCGCTTCTGCGACGCGGTGCTCGACGCACCCGCGGCCGCGGCGCTCGGCGCACTGTGGCGGCAGCTCACGGCCTGATTTCTTTTCCTTTCCCCGCACTCCCTATTCGCCATGAAGCTTCTCCGTTATCTCGCCAGCGCGCTCCTCGTCGGTCTTCCCCTGGTCGCCGCCGCGCAGGCGACCGACTTCCCGAGCAAGTCGATCCGCATCGTCGTGCCCTTCCCGCCGGGCGGCGCCACCGACGCGGCCGCGCGCCTCGTGGCGCAGAAGATGGGTGACCACTGGGGCCAGCCCGTGGTGGTCGACAACCGCGCCGGCGCCGGTGGCAACGTGGGCTCTGACTTCGTGGCCAAGTCGGCGCCCGATGGCTACACGCTGGTGATGGGCGTGACGGGTTCGCACGCCATCAACATCTCGCTCTATAGCAAGATGCCGTACGACCCGCTGGCCGACTTCATTCCGATCAGCCAGGTGGCGGTGGTGCCCAACGTGCTGGTGGTGCACCCGTCGGTGCCGGCGAAGAACCTGGCCGAACTCATCGCACTGGCCAAGAAGGAGCCCGGCACGCTCAACTACGCGTCACTCGGCAACGGGACGGCCGCGCACCTCGGCATGGAAATGCTCAAGTCTGCTGCCGGCGTCGACATCACGCACGTGCCTTACCGTGGCAGCGCGCCGGCCGTGTCCGATCTGCTCGCCGGTCAGGTGCAGATGATGGTCGACGGCCTGCCTTCGTCGCTGCCGCACGTGCAGGCCGGCAAGCTGCGCGCCATCGCGTTGACCAGCCTTCACCGCGCGCCGGCCCTGCCGAATCTGCCGACCATCTCGGAGACCTACCCCGGCTTCTATGCCGACGCGTGGTCGGGCCTGTTTGCGCCCAAGGGCACGCCGCAACCGGTGGTCGACAAGCTGTCGGCCGAGGTTCAGCGCATTCTCAAATTGCCCGATGTGCGCGAGAAGCTCGTCGCGCTGGGCGCGGAGCCCGTCGGCTCCACACAGGCCGAATTCACCGCGCACGTGAAGCGCGAGATCGACAAGTGGGCCAAGGTGGTAAAGAGCAGCGGCGCGAAGGTGGACTGACCATGAACAACACACTCGACCCCGTCACGCTCGCCGTGCTGCGCGGCCGCCTCGAACAGGTGGCCGACGAGATGGACGCCACGCTCTATCGCAGTGCGTTCAACCCCATCATCGCCGAGGCGCACGACGCCTGCCATGGCCTGTATGACGCCGTCACTGGCGACACGCTGGTGCAGGGCAAGTCGGGCCTGCCGGTGTTCGTGGGCGCCATGGCCTTCGCCGTGCGCGCCACGGTCAAGGCTGCCGCGCCGCGCGGTGGCATGCAGGATGGCGACATCTGGATCAGCAACGACGCCTACGACGGCGGCACCCATGCCAACGACTTCAAGCTGGTGAAGCCGTTCTTTCGCCACGGCAAGCTGTACTGCCACATGGCCTCTGCCGCGCACTGGCACGACGTGGGCGGTGCGGTGCCCGGCAACTACAACCCGGCGGCCACCGAGTGCTGGCAGGAAGCTGTGCAGATTCCGCCGGTGCGCATCGTGCGCGACGGCGTGCTCGACGCCGACGTGCTGGCCATCCTGCAGGCCAACACGCGCCTGCCCGACAGCCTGTGGGGCGACCTCAACGGCCAGCTTGCCGCCCTGGAACTCGGCGAGAAGCGGCTTAACGGCCTGCTTGACGAGTACGGCGACGACCTGGTGCTGAACGCACTGGGCGAGCTGCGCACGCGCGCGCTGCGCCTGATGCGCTCGCACATCGCCTCGCTGCCCGACGGGCGCTACAGCTTCGAGGACGTGCTCGACAACGACGGCATCGTGAACGAGCCGCTGACCATCGCGCTCGACATGACGGTGGCCGGCGACCGGCTCACGCTGGACTTCTCGCGCACCTCGCCGCAGTGCGCAGGTCCCGTGAACATCTCGCGCGCCACCGCCGTGGCCGCCTGTTACGTCGCGCTCAAGCACCTGTTTCCCGATGTGCCCGCCAACGCCGGCGTGCTCGACGCGGTGGACTTCGTCATTCCCGACAAGCTGGTCATCAGCTGCGAGCGACCGCGCCCGGTCGGCGGCTACACCGAGACCATCCTGCGCATGATCGACGTGATCTTCAGCGCCGCCGCGCAGGCCGACCCCACGCGTGCCGTGGCGCAGGCCTACGGCACCATCAACGCGCTGTCGATCGCGGGCCACCGCAGCGACAAAGGCCGCGAAGGCCAGCGCTGGGTGATGTTCAGCTTCTTCGGCGGCGGCCATGGCGGGCACTCGGGTGGTGATGGCCTGTCGCACGGCAACGCGCCGATCTCCACCGCGACGATCCCGCCGCTGGAGATTCTCGAGGCCGCCTACCCGGTGCGCTTCACCGAGTGGTCGCTGCGCGCCGACTCCGGCGGCGACGGCCAGCATCGCGGCGGCCTGGGCGCGGTCTACGAGATCGAACTGCTGGAGAAGGACGCCGAGGTGTTCGTCTTCGGCGAACGCGGCACCTCGCCGCCCAAGGGCATCGCGGGTGGCGGCGAAGGCGCGCTCAACCGGTTCCGCTACGAGAACGCGGGCGAATGGCACACGCCGCCCATGGTCTCGAAGATGCGCGGCATCACGCTGGCGCGCGGTGAGCGGGTGCGCCTGGAAACCCCTGGCGGCGGCGGCTGGGGCAGCGCGGCGGACCGCCCCCCTCGACAACGTGAGGCCGACCTGGCCATGGGCTATGTGACGCCCGGCGCCGGCTCGACGAAGAAAGCATCCGAATGAATCCCTCTGGCCCATCCTTTGTCGTCGGCGTCGATGTCGGCGGCACCTTCACCGACCTTTTCGTCCTCGACGAGGCCAACGGCACCGCGCGCATCGTCAAGGTGCCTTCCACCCGGGGCGAGGAAGCGCGTGGCTTCATGAACGGCGTGGCGCGCGTGGCCGACTCGGCCGCCGACATCGCCACCATCGTGCACGGCACCACCGTGGGCACGAACGCGCTGCTGGAACGCAAGGTGGCCCGCACCGGCATCATCACCACGCGCGGTTTTCGCGACGTGCTCGAGATGCGCCGCCGCGACCGCCCCGAGACCTGGGGGCTGCGCGGCGCCTTCGTGCCGGTGGTGCCGCGCGACCTGCGCCGCGAGGTGGACGAGCGCGTGCTGGCCGACGGCACGCTGCACACCGCGGTCGACCTCGACCAGGTGCGTGCCGAAGCCCGCTCGCTGCTCGAGGCCGGTTGCGAGGCGGTGTGCGTGTTCTTCATCAACACCTATGCGAACCCCGAGAACGAGCGCCTGGCCGTGGCCGCGGTGCGTGAACTCTGGCCCAACCCGCATGTCACCTCGGCCAGCGAAGTGCTGCCCGAGATCCGCGAGTTCGAGCGCTGTTCGACCGCCACGCTCAACGCGGCATTGCAGCCCGTGGTGGGAAGCTATCTGGGGCGGCTCGAGAGCGACCTGCGCACGCAGGGTTTTGCCGGTGAACTGCTGGTGGTGCAGAGCAACGGCGGCGTCATGTCGCGCCAGACGGCGAGCGACCTGCCGGTGCGCACCGCGCTGTCGGGCCCGGCGGCCGGCGTGATCGCCTGTGCCGCCATCGCGCGCGCAGCGGGCTTTCCGAATGCGATCACGGGCGACATGGGCGGCACCTCGTTCGACGTGTCGCTGGTGGCCAACGGCGAGGCAGCGCTGGCGGCGCAGACCGCCATCGAGTTCGGCATGGTGATCCGGTCGCCGATGATCCAGATCGAGACCATCGGGGCCGGCGGCGGCTCCATCGCGTCGGTGGACGCAAGCGGCATGCTGCAGGTCGGCCCCGAGTCGGCGGGCAGTGTGCCCGGCCCGGCCTGCTACGGCCGCGGCAACACGCGCCCGACGGTGACCGACGCCAACGTGCTGCTCGGGCGCATCGCCGCCGACCGTCCCCTGGGCGGCGGGCTGCTGGCCGCACTCGATGCGGAGAAGTCGCGCCAGGCCATCGAGGAACATGTCGCGCGCCCGCTGGGCCTCGACGTGCACGCTGCGGCCGAGGCCATCCTGACGGTGGCCAATGCGCGCATGGCCGGCGCCATCCGTCTCGTGTCGATCGAGCGCGGCCACGACCCGCGCCGCTTCGCCTACATGCCCTTCGGCGGGGGCGGCGCGCTGCATGTGTGCGCCATGATGCGCGAGGTGGGCGTGGCGACCGGCATCGTGCCGCGCTATCCCGGCGTGACCTCCGCACTGGGCTGCGTGATCGCCGACATGCGCCACGACGCAGTGCAGACGCTGAACAAGCCACTGGTCGAACTCGACGTGGCCGACGTGCAGCGGCGCATCGACGAGCTGGCCGCGAGCTGCCAGCAGCGCCTCGATTCCTCGGGCGTGCGCTTCGACGCGGTGAAGCAGGTCGTCGCGCTCGACATGCTCTACGCCGGCCAGACCCACACGCTGCCGGTGGTGCTGGCCGACGCGGGCAGCGTGCCGCTCACGGCCGCGTCGATCCGCACCGCGTTCGAGGCCGCCTACACCGCCGCCTTCGGCCGCGTGCTCGACGGCATCGCCATCCGCGTGATGAACCTGCGTTATGCGCGCATCGGGGTCCGGCCGAAGTTCGACCTGAGGGTGCTCGCGCCCGAAGGCGAGGGCAGCACCGCACCGCTGGGCACGCAGCGCGTGTTCCACGAGGGTCAATGGCATGACGCGGTGCGCTACGCACGGCTCGAACTGCCCGTGGCCGCGCGCATCGACGGCCCCGCGATCCTCGAGCAGGCCGACACCACCGTGTGGCTCGAGCCCGGCTTCCATGCCGAGGTCGATGCGCACGGCAACCTGCTGGTGAGGCCGTCATGAGCGAAGGCGCGAAGATCGTCGCGGCGAAGACGGCCCTGGTCGTCATCGACCTGCAGAACGACTTTCTCGACGCGAAGGGCGCTTACGCGCGCGGCGGCGACACGAACCCGCCTGCGTTGTTGCTGCCCGAGCGCGTGGCCGCGGTGGCCCGTGCGCTGAAGGCGGCGGGCGGGCTGGTGGTGGCGAGTCAGTTCACGCTGTGGCCCGACGCGCAGGGCGAGCCGATGATCTCGCCGCACCTGAAGGCGCTGCGCCCGTACCTGGCCAAGGGCGACTTCGCGCCCGGCAGCTGGGGCCAGGCCAACGTCGACGCCCTCGCGGGCCTGATCGACGTGACCGTGAGCAAGGTCGCGTACTCGGCTTTCTTCAACACGCAGCTCGATTGGGTGCTGCGGCGCGCCGGCATCGACACCGTGGCGGTCTGCGGCATCGTCACCAACGGCGGCGTGGCCAGCACGGTGCGCGACGCGCACATGCGCGACTACCGCACGCTGGTGCTGGGCGACGGCTGCGCCGCCTTCGGCGAGGAACGGCACGCCACCTCGCTGGCCGACATGCGCAACGTGGCCGAGGTGACGGGGTGTCAGGCCTTCATCGAATCGATCGCATGACGCAGCCCGTGCGCAGCATTCGCCGCGCCGCATCGGCGGAGGCCGATGTGCATGTGGCGGTCGCGATCGTCGGTGGCGGCGCCTGTGGGCTCACGGCCGCGCTGATGCTGGCCGACGCGGGCATCGACTGCGTGGTGCTGGAACGCGATGCCCTGCCGAGCGGTTCGACCGCGTTGTCCTCCGGGTTCATCCCCGCGCCAGGCACGCGCACGCAGCGTGAGCATGGCGTGGCCGACGACAGCGCCGTGCGCTTCGCGGCCGACATCCAGGCCAAGGCGCACGGCCGGGCGGCACCTGCGCTGGTCGATGCGTATGCCACGGCGATCGGCCCGGCGCTCGACGCGCTGCAGGAACGTCATGGCCTGGCGTGGACGCTGCTCGACGGCTTCCTCTACCCCGGCCACAGCGTGCACCGCATGCACGCGTTGCCGCAGAAGACCGGCGCCGCGCTGATGGCGGCGCTCCAGGCCGCGGCCGAAGCCGCGGGCGTCCCGGTGCTGACGCAGGCCGTGGTCGACACGCTGGTGCTCGACGACGCAGACCGCGTGGTCGGCATCGACTACCGGCGCCCCGACGGCCAGCACGAGGCGCTGGGCTGCGACGCGCTGCTGCTCGCCTGCAACGGCTTCGGCGGCAACGCGCAGATTGTGCGCACGCTGTTGCCCGAAATGGCCGAAGCCACCTTCGGCGGTCATGTCGGCAACGACGGCAGCGCCATCCTCTGGGGCGAGGCGCTGGGCGCCCGGCTGCGCGACCTGGGCGGCTACCAGGGCCACGGTTCGTGGGTCACGCCACAGGGCGCGCTGATGTCCTGGGCCGTGATGATGGAAGGCGGCGTGCAGGTCAACCGCGAGGGCCGACGCTTCCATGACGAAACGCAGGGCTACTCGGAGGCCGCGGTGCACGTGCTCGCGCAACCCGGTGGTATCGCGTGGAACGTGTTCGACACGCCGCTGCTCACGCTGGCACGCAGCTTCCCCGACTTCTGCGACGCCGAGGCGGCGGGCGCGCTGCGCCGTTGCGACTCCGTGGCGGCACTGGCCGAGGGCATCGGCTGCAAAGCCGACGTGCTGCAGGCCGCGCTCGACGCGATGCGCGGCGGCGCGTCCGTGGCCGACGGTCGCGTCTTCGCACGCGGTCTCGAGGCGCCGTACTTCGCCGTCAAGGTGACCGGTGCGCTCTTCCACACCCAGGGCGGGCTCGACACCGCACCCGACATGCGCGTGTTGCGGCAGGACGGCACGCCCCTGCCGAACCTGCTGGCCGCAGGCGGTGCCGCAGGTGGCGTCTCGGGCGATGCGGTGTGGGGCTATCTTTCCGGCAACGGGCTGCTGAGCGCCGTGGCCGGTGGCTACATCGCGGCGCGCACGGCAGCGGCGCTCGTTCAATCCAAGGAGGCGTCCACATGACGACCCACAAGCTCAAGACCCGGCTGGCGCGCAACGACATCGTGCTGGCCCCGGGGGTGTACGACGCGCTGAGCGCGCTGGTGGCCGAACAGGCCGGTTTCGAGGCGCTGTACCTTTCGGGCGCCTCGATTGCCTACACGCGTCTCGGCCGCTCCGACGTCGGCCTGACCACCTTCACCGAGGTCGAGGACACGCTGGCCCGCATCACCGAACGCGTGGCGCTGCCGGTGATCGTCGATGCCGACACCGGCTTCGGCAACGCGCTCAACACGCAGCGCACCGTGCGCGGCTTCGAGCGCGCGGGCGCGGCCATGATCCAGATCGAAGACCAGAGCTTCCCCAAGCGCTGCGGGCACCTCGATGGCAAGGCGGTGGTGCCCGAGCGCGAGAGGGTCGGCAAGCTGCGCGCCGCGCTCGATGCGCGCACGTCGAGCGACACCTTGATCCTGGCGCGCACCGACGCGGCGGCGGTCGAAGGGCTCGACGCGGCGCTCGACCGCGCCGAGGCCTATCTGGAAACCGGCGTCGACGCGCTCTTCATCGAGGCGCTGCGCTCACCCGAGCAGATGGACGCCGCCTGCAGCCGCTTCGCGCACCGCGTGCCGCTGCTGGCCAACATGGTCGAAGGCGGCAAGACGCCGATCCAGGATGCCGACGCGCTGCAGGCCCATGGCTTTCGCATCGCCATCTTCCCTGGCGGCACGGCGCGCGCCGTCGTCCACACGCTGCAGGGCTACTACGGCAGCCTGCACCGGCACCGCACCACGCAGCCGTGGCGCGATCGCATGCTGGACTTCGACGGGCTCAACGAAGTGATCGGCACGCCGGAACTGATGCGCGTCGGCCAGCAGTACGACTGACGCTGTGGGCGCCTTCGCGGCGCTATAACCCAGCGTGGCGTTGGGTCTTTGGACTATCGGGCGACCCTCAACTCCTGCAAAATAGAACGACCGTTCGTTTTTGCAGGATTGCCATGTCCCCCACCGCGTCCATCGCCAAGTCCGCCCGCAGCGCCCAGAAGGGCCAGCAGACCAAGGCCGTCATCATCGATGCGGCGCTCGGGCTGGCTGCACAGATCGGCCTCGAGGGTCTGTCGATCGGCGCCATCGCGGAGATGACGCAGATGAGCAAGTCGGGCGTGTTCGCCCATTTCGGCTCGCGTGAAGAGTTGCAGCTGTCGGTGGTGCGCGAGTACCACGCGCGCTTCGAGCAGGAGGTGTTCTACCCCGCGCTCGAAGCCCCGCGCGGCCTGCCGCGCCTGCGCGCCATGTTCGCCAACTGGATGAAGCGCACCTCGACCGAGATCGATTCCGGCTGCATCTACATCAGCGGCGCGGTCGAGTTCGACGACCGCGCCGGCCCGGTGCGTGACGCGCTGGCCGAGTCGGTGAACATCTGGCTGACTGCGATGACGCGCGCCATTGTGGCGTCGATGAAGGAAGGCCACCTGCGCGCGGACGCCGACGAGAAGCAGATCGCGTTCGAGATCCACGCGCTCATCCTGGCGCTGCATTACGAAGCGCGCTTCCTGCGTGCGCCGGGCTCCCTGGAGCGGGCGCGCCATGGCTTCGAGAACATCCTGGCGCGCCACGGTGCGACGCCGCCGACGGCCGCACCGGCGCCGCGTCGCCTCAAGCCGGTCCGCTGACCGGCACCCGCTTTCTTCTTTTTTCCCTTTCTTTTATTTCGGAGACACCGATGCCGCTCTACAACCCGCCGCTGCGCGACATGCAGTTCGTCCTGCACGAAGTCCTTCGCGTCACCGACGAATTCAAGGCCATGCCGGCCCATGCCGAGACCGACATCGACACGGTCAATGCCGTCATCGAGGAGGCCGGCAAGTTCGCGGCCGAGGTCACCTTCCCGTTGAACATCACCGGCGACGAAGAGGGCTGTGTCCTCGACAAGACCACGCACGAAGTCAAGACGCCCACCGGCTTCAAGGACGCGTATGCGAAGTTCGTCGAAGGCGGCTGGGCCGCGCTGTCGTGCAAGCCCGAGTTCGGCGGCCAGGGCCTGCCCTTCGTGCTGAACCAGTGCCTCTACGAGATGCTCAACAGCGCCAACCAGGCGTGGACGATGTACCCGGGCCTCTCGCACGGCGCTTACGAGGCGCTGGTCGCGCATGGCACCGACGAGCAGAAGAAGACCTACCTGCCGAAGCTGGTGAGCGGCGAATGGACCGGCACGATGTGCCTGACCGAGCCCCATTGCGGCACCGACCTCGGCATGCTGCGCACCAAAGCCGAGCCGATGGCCGACGGCAACTACAAGCTCACCGGCAACAAGATCTTCATCTCGGCCGGCGAGCACGACATGGCCGCCAACATCATTCACCTGGTGCTGGCCCGGCTGCCGGACGCGCCGAAGGGCAGCAAGGGCATCAGCCTGTTCGCCGTGCCGAAGTTCAACGTCAATGCCGACGGCTCGCTGGGTAGCCGCAACCCGATCCACTGCGGCGGCCTCGAACACAAGATGGGCATCCACGGCAACGCGACCGCGCAGATCGTGATCGACGGTGCGGTGGGCTCGCTGGTCGGCCAGCCGAACAAGGGCCTGGCTGCGATGTTCGTGATGATGAACGCGGCGCGCCTGGGCGTGGGCAACCAGTCGCTCGGCCTGACCGAGGTGGCCTACCAGAACGCGCTGGCCTATGCGAAGGACCGCATTCAGATGCGCTCGCTGACCGGCCCGAAGGCCAAGGACAAGGACGCCGACCCGATCATCGTGCACCCCGACGTGCGCAAGATGCTGCTGACCGCCAAGGCCTATGCCGAAGGCGGCCGTGCGCTGGCGATCTACTGCACCATGCTGCTCGACAAGGAACTGCACCACCCCGACGAGAAGGTGCGCAAGGACTCCGGCGAAATCGTCGCGTTGCTCACGCCCATCG
>CALRYR010000062.1:0-12361 GCA_943372425.1 Variovorax sp. YR752
TGACCGACCGCCGCCGCGCGACCGGCCGCAGCACCCTGCGCGCCCTGAACCTTTTCGCTTCCGTTGCCACCACGGCCTGCCTGGCCGCCGCCGTGCTGCCCGCCCACGCCGCGGACGAACTGACGCTCTACACCACGCGCGAGCCGGGCCTGATCCAGCCGCTGCTCACGGCCTTCACCGCGACGACGAAGATCCAGGTGAACACCGTGTTCGTGAAGGATGGCCTGCTCGAGCGCGTGAAGGCCGAAGGCGCCCGCTCGCCGGCCGACGTGCTGATGACCGTCGACGTCGGCAACCTGCTCGACCTGGTCGACGGCGGCGTGACGCAGCCGGTGAAGTCGGCCGCGCTCGAATCGGCCATCCCGGCCAACCTGCGCGGCGCCGACGGCCAGTGGTTCGCGCTGTCGATGCGCGCCCGCGTGCTGTACGCCGACAAGGGCCTGAAGCTCGGCAGCTTCCGCTACGAAGACCTGGCCGACCCGAAGTGGAAGGGCAAGGTCTGCATCCGCGCCGGCCAGCACCCGTACAACACGGCACTGGTCGCCTCGCTGATCGCGCACGACGGCGAAGCCAAGGCGGAGCAGTGGCTGCGCGGCGTGAAGGCCAACCTGGCGCGCAAAGCGACCGGCGGCGACCGCGACGTGGCGCGCGACATCCTCGGCGGCATCTGCGACATCGGTCTGGCCAACTCCTACTACGTGGGCCAGATGAAGTCGTCGAAGGAAGGCAGCGACGCGCGCAAGTGGGGCGACGCCATCCAGGTGGTGCGCCCGACCTTCGCCAATGGCAAGAGCGGCGGCACGCACGTGAACATCAGCGGCGCGGCGGTCGCGAAGAATGCGCCGCAGCGCGCCAATGCGGTGAAGCTGCTGGAGTTCCTGGTGTCGGAATCGGCCCAGTCGCTCTACGCGCAGGCCAACTACGAATACCCGGTGCGCAAGGGCGTGTCGCTCGACCCGATCATCGGTGAGACCATCGGTGAACTCAAGGTCGACCCCCTGCCGCTCACGGAGATGGCCAAGTACCGCAAGCAGGCCAGCGCGCTGGTGGACAAGGTCGGCTTCGACCGGTGAGAACCTGTGAATGAACCTGCTGCGCGCCCCGATCTCGCATCTGCGGTCCTCACCGCACGTGAGTGCGGCTCCGGTCACCGACGCAAGCTCGGGGCGCTCGCGACGGTTCCTTCTCATGTTCTGAGCACCACGCCGCGCGGCCTGCGCGCGGCCGGACCGCTCTGGCGCATCGCCACGCTGTTCGTGGCGCTCGGCGTGCTCGCGCCGGTGGCGTCGCTCGCCTGGCTGGCGCTGGGCTCGGACCTCTCGCACTGGACGCACCTGCTGCAGTTCGTGCTGCCGCAGGCGGCGCTCAACACCGCGCTGCTGCTGGCCGGCGTGGGCGCGGTGGTGCTGGTGATCGGCACCGGCTGCGCCTGGCTGGTGAGCAGCTGCGACTTTCCCGGTCGGCGCGTGCTGCACTGGGCGCTGCTGCTGCCGCTGGCGATGCCGACGTACATCGTCGCCTTCGCGTACCTCGACCTGTTGCACCCCATCGGCCCCGTGCAGGGCGCGATCCGCTGGATGCTCGGCTACGACAGCCCGCGCCAGTTCCGCCTGCCCGACCTGCGGTCGATGGGCGGCGCGATCTTCGTGCTCGGCGTCGTGCTCTATCCCTACGTCTACATGACGGCCCGCGCCATGTTCATGACGCAGCCGGCGCACCTGATGGAAGCGGCGCGCACGCTGGGTGAAGGCCGCTTCGGCGCCTTCCGGCGCGTGGCGCTGCCGCTCGCGCGCCCCGCCATCGCGGTGGGCCTGAGCCTGGCACTACTGGAAACGCTCAACGACATCGGCGCCTCCGAGTTCCTGGGCATCCAGACGCTCACGGTGGCGGTCTACACGACGTGGATCACGCGCTCCGACCTGGCCGGTGCCGCGCAGATCGCCTGCGCGATGCTGCTGGTCGTGATCGCACTGGTGCTGCTCGAACGTCACGGGCGGCGGCACCGGCGCTTCGGCTCGGCGCAGCGCATGCGCGCGATGCAACCACGGCCGCTGCACGGTGCCGCGGCCTGGATGGCGACCGCCGCGGCGTCGGCGCCGGTGCTGGTCGGCTTCGTTGCGCCCGCCGCCTACTTGGTGTGGGAAAGCATCAAGCGACTGCAGCTCGGCCACGGCATCTCGCGCGGGCTGGTGACCAGCCTGGGCAACACGATCGCGCTGGCGCTGGGCGTCACCGTGCTGGCGGTGGCGGCCGGGCTGGTGGTCGCGTGGACGGCACGCAGCCAGGCGTCGAAGCCCAACCCCGCACGCTGGCAGGCCCGCGCCGCGACGCTCGGCTACGCCCTGCCCGGCACGGTACTCGCCATCGGCCTGCTCACCCCGGCGCTGGCTGTCGATGCGCACGTGGCCGGCTGGCTCGGCCTGCCCGGCCTGCCGCTGATGGGGCTGGGCATGGTGCTGGTGGTGGCCTGCGTGATCCGCTTTCTCGCGATGCCCGTGGGCGGCATCGAATCGGGCCTGGCGCGCATCCCGCCGGCGCTCGAACAGGCGGCGCGCCTGCTCGGCGAGAACGCGACCGGTGCGCTGCGCCGCGTTCACCTGCCATTGCTGCAGCCGGCCATCGGCGCCAGTGCATTGCTGGTCTTCGTCGACGCGATGAAGGAACTGCCCGCCACGCTGCTGCTGCGGCCCGCCAACTTCGACACCCTCGCCACCTGGCTCTACGCCGAGGCGGCACGCGGCACCTACGAGGAAGGCGCCCTCGCGGCGCTGGCCATCGTGGCGGCCGGCCTGCTGCCGGTCGTGCTGCTGGCGCGCACGCAGTTCCGCCAGGCGCCCGCCGCCGGCCACCAGACTCCACACCCATGACCGCCGCCCTTCACATCCAGGACCTCCAGCTGGGCTACGACGGTGCGCGCGGCCTGCACACCGTGGTCGACGGCTTCTCGCTCGATCTCGACGCCGGAAGCATCGGCTGCCTGCTCGGCCCCTCAGGCTGCGGCAAGACGACGGTGCTGCGCGCCATCGCCGGCTTCGAGCCGGTGCGCGCCGGGCGCATCGAACTGGGCGGCGTGCTGCTGTCCGCACAGGCCACGCACCGGCCGCCGGAACAGCGCCGCGTCGGCATGATGTTCCAGGAGTACGCGCTGTTCCCGCATCTCACGGCCGCGCAGAACGTGGGCTTCGGGCTGCGACGTGCGACGACCGCCGAGCGCCAGGCACGGGTGGACGCGATGCTGGCCCTGGTCGGGCTGGCCGAGGCCGGTGCGCGCTTTCCGCACGAACTGTCGGGCGGCCAGCAGCAACGCATCGCGCTGGCCCGCGCCCTGGCGCCCGCGCCTGCCCTGCTGCTGCTCGACGAGCCCTTCTCCAACCTCGACGGCGCGACGCGCGAACGACTGACGGTCGAAGTGCGCGACATCCTGCGGCAGGCCGGCCAGACCGCCATGCTCGTGACACACAACGAGCGTGAGGCGCAGGTGATGGCGGACCGCATCGGCACCATGCACAACGGGCGGCTGACACGCTGGCTGTAGGCCAAAGGATTGACTTGCCGCGACATGCGCGGTTGCAGCCCAAGCTGCCTCTATATTGGGGTAATCCTTAGTTTCTCCCGATTTACCCCGGATCCTCCACCGCATGAAGCTCTGCTTTCTCACGCCTTCCGACACCCCTCTCGCCAGCAGCGACACCGAGCTGCTCGATGCCCTTCGCATCGAGATGCTGCAACGCCCCGGTGTCGTCGAGGTGAAGGACGCCGAGGCCGCCGACGCATTGATCCTGCATGAGCCGTGGGCCTTTCGCGAGTGGCGCTACATCGACCGCCTGGTGGCCGACCCGGTGATGGGCCGCTTCGCGTACAAGGTGTTCACCGTGAACACAGACGATGCGGCGTCCGGGCTGTTGCGGGGCCTCTATACCTGTCTGCGACGCAGCCGCTTCGAGCCGACCATGCATGCAGCCGTGCCCTTCGTGGACCAGCCGAATACGGACGTTGCCGCCATGGCCGGAACGGCGCGCCCACCTGCGCGGTTGCTGGCCACCTGGCGCGGCAATACAAAATCCAACCGGAAGCTGCGCCAGGGCCTGATCGACCGCTACGGCGGCTCGCCGGACTTCCAGGTCGAGTCCACCGACAGCTGGCTCAACCACGACCTGGACGAGCAGCGGCACTACGTCGAGCTGCTGCGCTCGGGCAAGTTCTCGCTGTGTCCGGGCGGCTGGGCGCCCGCGTCCATGCGCATCTTCGAGAGCCTGGCGCTGGGTGTGGCGCCCGTCCTGATCGCCGACGAGTTCGTCGAGCCGAAGGGGCCCGACTGGGCTGCCATCGCGCTGCGGGTGCCCGAAGCGGAGCTCTCGTCGCTGCAGGCACAGCTCGAATCGCGTGCCGACGAGCATGTCGCCATTGGTGAGCGCGCGGCACAGGCGTGGCAGGCGCACTTCCGGTACGACCGCCTGATGGGCTACTACGCCGATGCGCTCTTCAGTCTCATCCAGGGCAATCCCAAGGGTGGCTCGATGGCCACCGAGGTCGCTCGCTGGCGCTCGCCGCGCATGGCCAAACTCAATGGCTGGACGCTGCCGCAGCGCATCGCCAACAAGCTGCGCCGGATGGTCGAGCGGCCCGCGGCTTGATCAGCGCAGCTGCGCCTCCACCCAGCGCACGATGTCGGCCTGCCCCATGGCGCCGGCCTGCCGAGCGATCTCTCGGCCGCCCTTGAAGAGCGCCAGCGTCGGGATGCTGCGAATGTTGAAGCGCGCCCCCAGCGCCGGCACGGCTTCGGTGTCGACCTTCGCCAGACGCACACGCGGCTCCAGACTGGCCGCCGCAGCCTCGAAGCCCGGCGCCATCTGACGGCAGGGCCCGCACCAGGGCGCCCAGAAATCGACCAGAACGGGAATCTCGTTGCGCGCCACATGGCGCTCGAAGCTCGATTCGTTGAGGGCGGTCGAATGGCCTGTAAACAACGGCCGATGGCAACTGCCGCAATCCGGGGCGCTGCCGGCCTGGTCCGCGCGCACGCGGTTGGTGGTGTGGCAGTGCGGGCAGACGATGTGCAGGGTGTCGGTCATGGGGCGCCTCGGGGTCGCATGGTTCAACGCTCAAACTGGGGACCGGCTATCGGCTTTGCAAGCCCCTCCACGCGCGCACGCGGCCGGCGTCGCACAATCGGCGGCTTCGAAGAACCACCGGACCCACGAGATGCGACTCCTCCACACCATGCTGCGCGTCGGCGACCTGCAGCGCGCCATCGATTTCTACACCCAGGTGCTGGGCATGCAGCTGCTGCGCACCTCCGAGAATCCGGAATACAAGTACAGCCTGGCCTTTGTCGGCTACGAAGGCAACCCGGCGCAGGCCGAGATCGAACTGACCTACAACTGGGGCACCGAGCGCTACGAGATGGGCACCGCCTACGGCCACATCGCGCTGGGCGTGCCCGATGCCTACGCGGCCTGCGAGAAGATCAAGGCTGCGGGCGGCAACGTGACGCGCGAGGCCGGCCCGGTGAAAGGCGGCACCACGGTGATCGCCTTCGTGACGGACCCGGACGGCTACAAGATCGAGCTGATCCAGCGCCAGGAAGGCGCCGAGGGCGGCGGGCTGCGCTGAGCGCCGCCGACAATTTGGCGCGTCACTTCATCTTCGCCGCCTGCCGGAGGCAGTCGATCATCTTCTCGGTGCTCGGCGTACGGCGCTTGCCACGCATCGTGATCAACCCGACCGGCGGCAGATCGATCGGCACCTTGAGCGGGAGCACCTTGAGGCTCCCGCCCGCTTCGAAGTGCCGCGCCACCGACTGCGCCATGAAAGCGGCCGCGTCGCGCTGCCACAGGAAGCTCATCTGTGCGAGGAACGAGGCGGACTCGATGATGTCCGCCGGCGGGTGGACGCCGTCGCGGAAGAACATCTGGTCGAGCTTGACGCGCAGCGACGCCCAGGGTGGCGGCATCACACAGGGCACGCGGGCGAGATCGGCCCACCGCACGCGCCGTTTGTCGAGCAGCGGATGGCCAGGGCGCACCACCACCGTCATCGGCTCGTCGTAGAGCGCCTCGGTCTCCAGGTCCGGCGCGGCATAGCCGGGTTCGAGCCGCCCGACGAAGACGTCGAGTTCGCCCAGGCGCAGCTTGGGCAGCAGCCGTGTCAGGTCGCCCTCTTCCACCAGCACGGCGGTGAGCGCCGAACTCGCCTTGAGCATCTCGACCGCGCGTGCGACCAGCACCGGCATCGCCACCACCATCGCGCCGATGCTGGTCCGTCCGGAGGCACCGCTGGCCACCGCATCGATCTCGTCGCGCGTGCGGCCGTAGTCGGCCAGCACCGTGCGCGCAAAGCGCACCACGCTGTCGCCGTAGGGCGTGGGCTCCGTGCCGCGCGTCGAGCGGTCGAAGAGCGCCAGCCCGAACATCCGCTCGATCTCGGCCAGGGATTTCGAGACGGCGGGCTGCGTCACCGACAGGAACTCGGCGGCGCGGCCGAGGTGCCTGAACTGGTCGAGCGCCACCAGCATCTGCAGGTGCCGCAGCTTGAGGTTGGAACGCAGGACGCGGTCGATGTCGCTCATGGGAGGTCTCCTGGGGGTCGTTCGCTTCATAACTCCGACGACATGAAGCGAGTCGCCTATTTCATTGGAATGCAATGATTCTCTCCGGAAGAATCGGCCTCGCCCATCCAACAAGAATTCTGGAGACAACGATGAAGACCACCACTTCCGTGGCGCGGCGCCACTTCGTGCTCGGCGGGCTCGGCGCGGCAGCGCTGATCGCCGCCCCGGCACGCGCGCTGGCAGCCGGCTATCCCGAGCGCCCCATCACCTTCATCTGCCCCTGGCCGGCCGGTGGCACCGCCGACCGGTCGATGCGCACGATCTGCCAGATCGCGGCGAGCGAACTCGGACAGCCGATCGCGTTCGAGAACCGCGCGGGCGCGTCGGGCATGCTCGGCACCAAGGCGATGGCCTCGGCGAAGCCCGACGGCTACACCATCGGGCAGATCCCGATCTCGGTGACGCGCTTCTCCCAGCTCGGTACCTTGCAGCTCGATCCGCTCAAGGACCTCACCTACCTCGCACGCACTTCGGGGCAGACCTTCGGCATCGCCGTGCCCGCCAATTCGCCCTTCAAGTCCCTGAAGGACGTGGTGGTGCAGGCCAAGGCGAAGCCGGGCATCCTCACCTATGCCCACGCCGGCATCGGTGGCGCCACGCACGTCGGGATGGAGCAGTTCGCACAAGCCGCGGGCGTCAAGTTCAACGCGATCGCCTACAAGGGCGGCTCGGCGGCCCTGCAGGACGTGCTGGGCGAGCAGGTCGACATGCTGGCCGACAGCAGCTCGTGGGCGCCGCATGTCGAGAGCGGCAAGCTGCGGCTGCTCGCGACCTGGGGAGAGGCGCGCACGCCGCGCTTCAAGGACACCCCCACGCTCAAGGAACTCGGCTTCGACGTCGTGGTGGAGGCTCCCAACGGCATCGGCGCGCCGACTGGCCTGCCACCCGACGTGGAGAAGCGCCTGCGGGATGCCTTTCGCGTGGCCGTGCAGAGCGAAGATTTCCGCAAGGTGGCCGAGAGCATCGACGCACCGGTCATGTACCAGGACGGCCCGGACTACCGCACGTACGTCCAGTCGGTGTACCGGCAGGAGACGGAACTGATCCGCAAACTGAATCTCAAGGAAATGATGGCGAAGGGCTGACGCCTGCCTCGCCACGTCGCATGAACCACAGCCCCCTGCTCCGCCTGCATCCGAACGACAACGTGCTGGTCGCCAAGGCGGCCATCGCCCTCGGTGAAACGATCGAGACCTTCGGGGTGCGCGCACGTGCGCAGATCCCGGCCGGCCACAAGATCGCCGCTTGCGCCATCGCGGCCGGCGAGCCGGTGAAGAAGTACGACACGGTCATCGGGGTGGCGTCGCGCGACCTGCAGGCGGGCGACTACGTGCACAGCCACAACCTCACGCTGGTCGACTTCTATCGCGACCCGGCCTTCTGCACCGATGTGCGCCCGGTGGCTTTCGTGCCGGAGGCCGAGCGCGCGACCTTCATGGGTTTCGTGCGCCACGACGGCGGCGTGGGCACGCGCAACTTCATCGGCATCCTGTCGTCGGTGAACTGCTCCGCGACGGTGATCAACCACATCGCGGCGCACTTCACGCCGGAGCGGCTTGCCGCCTACCCGCACGTGGACGGCGTGGTCGCCTTCGCGCAGACCAGCGGCTGCGGCATGTCGTCGCCGAGCGAGCACTTCGACGTGCTGCGCCGCACGCTGGCGGGCTATGCGCGCCATCCCAATCTGGCGGGCGTGCTCATCGTCGGGCTGGGCTGCGAGCGCAACCAGGTCGACGCACTGGTCGACTCGCAGCAGCTCGAACCCGGCCGGCTGATGCGCACGCTGGTCATGCAGGACGTCGGCGGCACGCGCAAGACGATCGAGGCGGGCATCCGCGCCATCGAGGACATGCTGCCCGACGCCGATGCGGCACGGCGCACGCGGGTCGGCGCGCACCACCTCAAGATCGGGCTCGAATGCGGCGGGTCGGACGGCTTCTCGGCCATCTCGGCCAACCCGGCGCTCGGCGCCGCGATGGACGTGCTGGTGCAGCACGGCGGCACGGCCATCCTGTCGGAGACGCCCGAGATCCATGGCGTCGAATTCATGCTGACGCGCCGCGCCATCACGCCGGCCGTCGGCCAGAAACTGCTCGACCGGCTGGCTTGGTGGGAACGCTACGCGGCCGGCCAGAACGCGCAGTTCAACGGCGTGGTCGGCCACGGCAACCAGGCCGGCGGGCTGGCGAACATCTTCGAGAAGTCGCTCGGCTCCGCGATGAAGGGCGGCACCACGCCGCTGCGTGCCGTGTACGAGTACGCGGAGCGGATCGAGGAGCACGGCTTCGTCTTCATGGATTCGCCGGGCTACGACCCGGTGGCCGCCACGGGCCAGATCGCCAGCGGCGCGCAATTGATCTGCTTCACGACCGGACGCGGCTCGATGTTCGGCAGCAAGCCCGCCCCGACCATCAAGCTCGCCAGCAACACGCCGATGTACCGCCGGCTCGAGGAAGACATGGACATCAACTGCGGCGTGGTGATCGACGGCGACATGAACGTGCCGGAACTCGGGCAGCAGATCTTCGAGCAGATCCTTCGCCATGCGTCCGGCGAGCCGACGAAGAGCGAAGTGCTCGGCCTGGGCGACCACGAGTTCGTGCCGTGGCATCTCGGCATCGTCAGCTGAGGCGCTCCTCCAATCCCTGAAGAAAATCATGCCCGCTCACAACCCCTTCAAGACCGCACTCGCCGCACGCCACCCGCAGGTCGGCCTCTGGCTCTCGATGGCCGACCCGTACATGGCCGAGGTCAGCGCGACCACCGGCTTCGACTGGCTGCTGATCGATGGCGAACACGCACCCAACGACCTGCGCTCCACCCTGGCCGCGCTGCAGGCCGTGGCGCCGCATCCCGCGCAGCCGGTGGTGCGCGCGGTGAACGGCGACACCGCACTGATCAAGCAGTTGCTCGACATCGGCGCGCGGAGTCTGCTCGTTCCGATGGTCGACACGGCCGAGCAGGCCCGCGCACTGGTGTCGGCCACGCGCTATGCGCCGCGCGGTATCCGGGGTGTGGGCAGTGCCGTGGGTCGCGCATCGCAATGGAGTGCACGCGCCGACTATCTCGACACTGCGGACGACGAGGTCTGCCTGCTGGTGCAGGCCGAGACGGTGACGGCGTTGTCAAACCTGGCGGCGATCTGCGCGGTGGACGGCGTCCACGGCGTCTTCATTGGCCCGGCCGATCTCGCCGCCTCGATGGGACACCGCGGACGGCCGGGGCATCCCGACGTACAGGCGGCTATCGAGGCGGCCATGCGGACGATCGTGGCCTCCGGCAAGGCCGCGGGGACGCTGACCTCGGACCCGGCGCTGGCGCGACGCTACCTCGAGCTGGGCTGCACCTTTGTCGCAGTGGGCGTCGACGTGCTGCTTTATGCAGGTGCGGCGCGCAAATTGGCCGCCGATTTCCTTCAGCGGCCGGCGCCTCCGGCTGCGACCGCGCAGGAGCGCGGCGCCTACTGAGCCGCGCGGGTACGGCTTCGTTCAGCAGCCCAGCCGAGCGGCCAGCGCGCCGATGTCGCGCACATGCAGGTCGTTGCCGGGCTGCGGCGACACGTCCTTCGGCTGCGCCGCTCCGAACTCGTTCGGACGCTCGATATAGGCCGTGCGCAGGCCGCAGGCGCGCGCCGCTGCCAGGTCGTCGTGGTGCGCGGCTGCCAGCATCACCTGCCGCGGCGCGATGTCGAACACCCCGGCCACGCCCAGGTAGGTGCGCGGGTCCGGCTTGTAGGCCTTGAAGACCTCGGCGGACAGCACGCAGTCCCAGGGCAGGCCGGCGTGCTTCGCCATCTCGGTGAGCAGACCGATGTTGCCGTTGGACAGCGTACACACGATGTACTTCGACTTCAGCCGCGCGAGGCCGGCCACCGCATCGGGCCAGGCCGGCAGGCGATGCCATGCGTGGTTGAGTTCGCGCTTGCCGGCCGCGTCGAGGTGCGTCACGCCGAAGTCGCGCAGCACGCGCTCGAGGATGTTCAAGTGCAGTTCGTCGATCAGCGTGAAGCCGCCCTCGCCTGAAGCGATGCGGTCCATCACGGCCCGCATCGCGGGCTGGTAGCCAGCACGCCAGGCCAGCGCGAAGGCGCTGCCGTCGACGCCGGGTAGCAGGCGCTCGACCTCGGCCGCGATGCCGCCGTGCCAGTCGACCACGGTGCCGAACACGTCGAAGGCGATGACCTTCAGATCGTCGAAGTCGGGCTGCGCCTGCATGGCGTTCAGCGCGCCAGTTGCGTGGCTTCGCGAGCCAGTTGTTCGATGCGCGCCCAGTCGCCCTGCTGAATGGCGTCGGTCGGCACGATCCACGAGCCGCCGACGCAGGCCACGTTCGACAGCGCCAGGAACTCGGCCGCGTTGCCGGCGTGGATGCCGCCCGTCGGGCAGAAGGTGACGTCGCCAAACGGGCCCTGCCAGGCCTTCAGCATCGGCAGGCCGCCAGCCTGCATCGCGGGGAAGAACTTGAGCTGCTGGTAGCCGTCTTCCTGCGCCATCATGATTTCGCTGCCGGTCGCCACACCGGGCAGCAGCGGCAGGCCGAGGTCGCGGCAGGCCTTGCCCACCGCGGAGGTGTAGCCGGGGCTCACGCCGAACTTCGCACCGGCCAGCACGGAGGCCTGCGCGTCCGAAGCACTGCGGATCGTGCCGGCGCCGGCCACGGCCTCGGGCACATCACGGGCGATGGCTTCGATGCACTGCAGCGCCTGCGGCGTGCGCAGCGTCACTTCGAGCATGCGGATGCCGCCGGCCACCAGCGCGCGCGCCAGCGGCACGGCATGCGCCACGTCGTGCATCACGATCACCGGGATCACCGGTGCATCGCGCATCACGTCGAGCGCGGTCAATTTTTCTGGGGTTACAGCCATGAACAGGCTCCTTCTTCTGCGGTGAGTGCGTTGCGGCGCATGCCGGCGAACAGTTCGCGGCCAAGGCCACGGCCGTCGGCCAGGCGTTGTTCTTCGGGCATGGTCGCCGTCTCGCGTTGCGACCATTCATCGTCTGGCAGCAGCACCGCCAGCGTGCCGGCCACGCCGTCGAGCCGGATGACATCGCCGTCGCGCACCTTGGCGAGCGGGCCGCCGGCGGCCGCTTCGGGCGACACGTGGATGGCGGCCGGCACCTTGCCCGACGCGCCGCTCATGCGGCCATCGGTAACCAGCGCCACGCGGAAGCCCTTGCCCTGCAACACCGACAGCGGCGGCGTGAGCTTGTGCAGCTCGGGCATGCCGTTGGCCTGCGGACCCTGCCAGCGCACCACGCAGACCACGTCGCGGTCAAGCTCACCAGCGGTGAAGGCTTTCTGCAATGCGGCCTGCGAGTCGAACACCCGGACGGGCGCCTCGATCACGTGACGATCGTCGGGCACCGACGAGACCTTGATGACGCTGCGGCCCAGGTTGCCGGTGAGCAGCTTGAGCCCGCCGGTCGCGCTGAACGGTGCCGACACCGGGCGCGCCACCGCATCGTTCTTCGACGGCGCCGCCGGCTGCCAGTGCAGCACGCCCTCGGCCGAAGGCTCGCCGGCCATCGTGGGGATGTTGGCGAACTCGGCGATGCCACCGGCCCGCACGGTCAGCACGTCGGCATGCATGAGGCCGGCACCGACCAGTTCGCCGATCACGTAGCCGGGGCCGCCAGCGTCCTGGAAGGCGTTCACGTCGGCGCTGCCGTTGGGATAGACCCGCGTGAGCAGCGGCACCACGTCGGACAGCTCGGAAAAGTCGTTCCAGTCGATCACGATGCCGGCAGCACG
>CALRYR010000063.1:0-12317 GCA_943372425.1 Variovorax sp. YR752
AGCGAAACCTGAGTGCGAAGTAGATGAGGGCAAAAAGTGCAGCTGACCACGCGCGCCACTCGAATTCCGGACCCGTAGAGGGAATGCTGAGCAACTTCTCGGTGATCTTGTCGAGGGGCGCCTGGAGCCACCAAGCGAGCACGATCAAAGTGCTGACCGCCATCAAGTTGCGGCGGGTTTTCGATTCTTCGTCTTCCAAGGCGACCCCTCGTTGTTCTCGAGAATTGTGCCCCTGCCTTCATCCAACCCTGAACCCGCTCGGGAAGAGCTGCTGCGCGTCAACCGACATCGTCGTGCGCGCAGAGACGGTGCCAGCGGTCATCGCAGCACCGGCCACGCGCCAGCCGATGCGGCTGTAGCGGCGCAGGCGGCCGGGGAAGCGCGCCTGCGCGAGGATGTTCTTTGCGGTGAGCGCCGACAGCGGCAGCACCGGCGTGAGCACCATCAGGTCGGCCCAGGCGGTGTTATCCGCTGAGTCCTGCAGGACCGCCTGCAATGTGCCGGCGCCGCCGGATGTGAAGGTCGTGTCCACGTTGATTGCCAGCCAGAGCTCCGCCAGCCCGGGACCGGGGTTGCCGACGCCGTGGTCCAGGCTGTTGGCGCTTGAGGTGTCGCCGATAGCTGTGACGGCTTGGCCGGCGGCGTAGGTGGCCTGGTTGTCGAGGATCATGGTGAGTTCTCAGTTGCGTTGATTGAGTGAAGAGGCGATGCCGGAGGGGTGATAGATCTCCGGCCGACTCGGTGCCGAGCCGCGACGCACTGGCGTGGTGCCCTCGGCTGGCCCCTCCTCGGTCAGGAAGGCCGAGACGGCGCCGCCGGTGAGCTGGCCGTGCACCCGGTAGGCGAGGCGCACGAAGCGCTTGGCATGCGCTGGCACGCGAGCGACCACCAGCACGCCCTTGGCCTGCGCGGCGTCGATCTCGTCGAGCAGCACGCCGCAGCTGGTGAAGCGCTCGCCGTCGTCCGAGTGCGCAATGAAGATGCGAAGCGTGGCCGCGCCGACCGCGCGCAGCGGCACCGGGGCCTGCACGCGCACGAAGGGGCGCTGCATGCCTGCCAGGGGCAGCGGCGGCCCCAGGTCGACCGACTGCGACCACGTGTCGCCCGATGCGAGGGGCTGGCTGTTGCTGAACTGCTCGTGGACATTGATCTGCATGCGATCTCCTCAGAATGCGCCGGTGCGCGAGACGGCTGCCGAGGGCTTTCGCACCTGGCTGGCCATGTACGCACCCAGGATGTCGGCGCTGCTGGGCTCGTCGTTGCCCTGCGCCTTGAAGGCGGCCTTGATGCGATCGCGCGCGTCGCTCGGCACGTCGCTTGGCTTCATGCTCAGCAGCTGCTGACTGCCGCTGGTGGTTTCGTGGCCGAACACCGTGTTGCGGAACTTGACGTTCTTCGCGAACAACTCGTCGATGTGCTTCTGCACCTCGGCGTCGTTGAACTTCTTGCCGGCCTGCTGCTGCGCGTCGATGATGCTTGCGTCGACGACGCGGCGGATCACACCGAGCCGCGCAGCATCCTCGCTGCCATCCCTGGGCTTCATCTTGACGCCGAGCGTCTGCAGTCGGCTGTCGAGCGTGCGCGTGATGGCCTGATCGTTCAGGTCGCCAGGCTGCGAACCGCCGATGCCGCTGCGCAGATCGCCGCGCATCTTCGCGAACATCTGAAAGTCGGATTGGTTCAGGCCGCCGCGCATGGCGTAGAACTGGGCGTCGGTCATCTTGCCCAGCGTCTCCTTGGGGTTCGTCATCAGGCGCAGATACAGCCGATCGTCCGTGACCTCGTCCCCCTTCGCGACGCGCGCGCCGAAGCCACGCAGGTCGTCCAGCTTGTCGGGCGCCCTGCTCTCGATGTCGGCCCGAACCAGCGCGGGCACGTCCGACCAGCGACCATTCGCCTTCTCCAACGCCTGGTAGCCCCGAGCGACGGCCTCATCCTTGCGCTGCGCAACCGCCGCGGTGGCGGCCGTGAAGCGCTGCTCAGCGGTCTCCAGTGCCTGCTTCAGCGCGACCGGATGCGCATTCGAGCCAACGGCCGCGCGGGCGGCTTCCTGGAACTGCTCCAGCGTCGGCCGCGCAGGGAGGCCGCCGCCGGCGACGTAGGACCTCATGTTCTTGTCGACGTAGTTACGCGTCTCCTCGCGGTTCTGAGGCGCGCGGCCGTCGTTGTTGAGCTGCCAGAGCCAACTGGCTTGCTCGGAGCCGGCCGCCGCGCTGGCGGCACGCCCCTCGGCTTCCTTCACCCAACGCGGCCCGGCGTTGTACGCCGCATATGCCTTCGCCACGTCGCCGTTGAAGGCCTTGACCTGGAACTCGAACTCGTTGCGGCCCAGCGCCTTGTTGTATGCCGCATCGGTGCGGTACCTTTCCTCATCCCATGGGATGCCCATGCGCTTCGCCGCGGCCTTCGCCGTGTCGGGCATGACCTGCGCGATGCCGATGGCGCCGGCCGAACTGGTGAGCGGCGCGCCCTTGCCGTCGAGCTGGCGATTGCCCGACTCGGTGGTCACCGCAATGTTGAATGCACGGTCGACGTCGTCCGGCTCCACGTCGCGCTTCATGGACTCGAAGACCTGATTTCCGATCGCGGCGCCGCGCGCCGTCTGCGTCGCGCGCTCGAGCGTTCCATCGATGCGCAGCAGATCCTTGGCTTGGAGGGAAGCGCCGTAGGTCTTGCGAAACGCTGCGGCTCCGACCAGGTCACCCTTCTCGAGCAAGCTACCGATCGACATCGCGTAGGCGGACGACACGGCCTCGTCCGCCCGCTCCTTCGCCCAGGCCGCCGACTTGCCTTGCATCTGCGCGCTGCCTTCGACGAACACGCCGCTGTCCGGGTCGACGCCGCCCTCGATGGAAGCGCGCAGGCGAAAGGTGTGCAGTTGGACGTTCTCCGGGTTGAGCGGCATCAACGCGATGCTGTTCACCGCTTGCGTCGTCGTCGCCTCCCGTACAGACCGCTTGTATTCCTGCTGCTGCTGGCCCTCGTAGGCCATCGCATTCCCTAGAAACTGAGTGCGAAGCGTCGCAGCGCGCGCACGGAAAACCTCTCGCTGCCTTTCGTTGCCGAGAGTGCGTTCGATCTGTGAAACCTGCGTGTCGAGCTTCGCTGTGTACTCCTCGGCCAGCGGCAGCCCACCCTCGCGCTCTACGGCAGCGCGGCCGGTCAGGGTGCTGTACCCGTCCTTCGGATTCAGGCGAAGGCGCAGGGCCTGCTCCTGGGCCTCGTTCAATGCGTCATCGACACGCAGGAGGTTGGCTCGCTCCAACTCTTGGTAGCGCACCGCCTCCAGCACGTTGCCGGCCTGGCCGATGTTCGCGCCGAGCTGCGCGACCACGCCGGCGTTGCCCTCGTAGCGCTGCGATGAATTGGTGTTGCCGAAGGCGACGTTCGGCGCCGCCGCCGGCGCCACGCTCAGCGCGGAAACTCTTGGAACAGTGGCCACGTCAATCTCCTGCAGGGTGTTCGTCGAAGCGCTTCAGCGCGCGGCTCAGCATCGTGTGGGCCACGCTGCCGGGGGTAGCGAGGGCTGCGGCATGCGCCAGCTCCTCGCGCGTACGTGGGTGCGACGGGGCGATGAGCTGGCCGCGCCGACGGCGCATGCGCTCGGCGAGACCCTTCAGGCTGAAAGCCTCGGCCTTGACCTGCTCGAGCCGCAGGAGCCTTCCGCGAATTCCGCTCATGATGGCCTCCACATAGCCGGAAGGCGGTCTCGGGCAGCAAGAAGACGCGCGCCCGCCGCCTTCGCCTTTGAATGCTCGGGCAGTGCGGCAAGCGCGGCAACGAACACCGCTCGATCCGGCTGCGAGAGTGGCGAGGGGTCGCCGTCGTTGCGACGCTCGCGCGCAGCACGAAGACATGCCGCCCTGCTCGACGCATTGCGGTTCTGAGCCTCCAGGCGGAGCA
This sequence comes from Variovorax sp. YR752, assembly GCA_943372425.1. Lineage (GTDB taxonomy): Bacteria > Pseudomonadota > Gammaproteobacteria > Burkholderiales > Burkholderiaceae_C > Variovorax. The sequence continues at coordinate 3,904 of CALRYR010000063.1, forward strand.
GTCGCCCGCGAACGCTGCTCATGAGCGCCTCGCGAAAGGGTTGTACAGGCGCGGGTCGCGGTTGCGTGCTCGATAAGACAGCTCACGAAGCGCCTCGTCGATGCCGTTGCGCCGCAGTTCCGGAGGCGGCGGAGGCACGTGCGGCGCCGCGCTGGTGGCGCTCCACTCGGGCCGTCGGTACCACGCGTCACGCTCTTCCTCGTTCCACGTCCGTGGCGGTGTTCGGTGCAGATGTGTCATCGGACGACCCTTCCTTCCAGTTCTCGAATGCGTCGCTCCAGCTCGTCGATCTCGGCGATGCGCGCGGCCTGGCCGATGCCCGCGAGCAGCTGCGCGCCGACGTCCGGCGGGATCGTTCCGCTGGCCACCGCCTTCACGATGAGCTGGGCCTGTGCCGTCGCGGTCGCCGCCTCGGCCACCTCGGGCAGCGTGATCAACAGGCTCTCGGGCTTCACCGCCGGCAGCACGCGCTCCAGCAGCGTTCGAGCCGCTTGAACGTCGCCGGCGAGTGCCTGGACCTCGAGCTTCTTGATGATCGCGGGGATGCGCTTGAACAGCTTGTCGCGCAGCGCGGCACGGCCGGCCGCGGCAGCCGTCTTCGGTCGACCGTTCGGGTTGCCGCTCTGCCCAGGCTTGAACGCCATCGATCACTTCAGCTTCCCGGCCTTGCGCGCCGCCGCAGCGCTGGCCGCGAGCGCACGCACAACCGTCGGATGATTGCCGGCGCCGGTCTTCTCCAGGTGCGCGCGCAGCTTCGGATCTGCCGAGATGAGCGTGCGCACGTCGTTCAGTGCTTCGCCAGCACGGGCGCCATAGTCCGCCTTCAGCGCCTCGCCCGCCTGAGCACGCCATGCCTTGGCCTGCTCGGCAGTCGGCGGCCGGCGGCTCACCTCGGCGATGGCTTCAGCGAAACGGTGGCTGTCCGCGATCTCGTACTTGGCCAGCGTGGGCATCCAACTGTCGGCCATCGCCTTGGCTGCCTCCGGCGTGTGCAGGTTGTTGATGGCATCCTGCTCGAGAGTGCGGTGTGCTGAGGCGTGATATTTCTGCGGCTCCGCCGTCTGGCTGTAGAAAACGTCGGCATCGCTCTTCGTCTGGTCGTTCATGTCATTCTCCGAGCAGCGTTGACGAACCCAGGCTCAATGACTGCGGACTGATGCCGCCCGAGCCGGTGAGTAGCGTCGAGCTATTGCCACTCAGCGCTCCGGCTGCCGCCGAAGCGTTGCGCTCGAGCAGCTTCGAGCGGTTGACGGCCTGCTTTTCCTGCAGCTTGGTCTGGGTGATCGGCGTAGGCGCCTTGGGGCTCTCGGGCGCCTTTGCGAGGGCCTTGGACGCATACGCCCCGACGACCGCCGTAGCTGCTGCGGCAGCCACGCCAGAGGTTCCGAGCCAGGTGCCTACAAGGCCTGCGGTGGTTGGCATTTCATTTCTCCATCGGTTGTTGTGCCCGCTTCGCCGCCCTGCGTTGGACGAAGAGGTCGATCGGGTTGCCCGGCTTGCGGCCCACACCCAAACGGTGAAGCAGCAGCGCCGTCAGGTCTTCTGCGGTGTACGGCTGCGGCGTGAATGGCGCGGCGCTCATTGGGTCACCTGCGCGCCGTGTACCTTGATGGCCTCCTCGAAGGCAGTGAGCAGTGGCGCGTGGATCCGGAAGTCCAGCAATTGCCGACGCCGCATCACCAGTTCCTGAGGCTCGCCAGCGTTCTCGTCCGAGAAGACCGCGAGGCCGGCACCGACGCACAGGTCGTTCAACGAATCGAGGTCGCGCTTGCGCTGGATGAACTGGCCGACGAGGCCACGCAGATCGCCGAGCACTGCCTGGCGGTGCTCCTGCAGCCGGGCCAGCCTCTCGCGCCGCTCGACGATCCGCCGCGCATCCACGTCGCGCTGGTTCTCGTGGACGTGATCCGCCGCAACGGCCGCCGCGTTTTCGTACGTGGCCAGCTTGCGACGCTCGGCGTTGGCCTGCTCATTGAGCCGGTCGACTTCTTCGGTGAGGTCTACATCCTCACCGGTGGCCATGTCGTTGAGGCAGGCGTCGATCTCGGCCTGGATACGGCTCAGGTTGCCGCGGCAGCGGTTGATGCCGTGCTTGAGGTGTTCGGGGATGGTTGCGATGGCGGCCATGCGGTCCTTTCGAGGTTGAAAGGACTATCCGCATGCCGCGGAGGTCAGGCAATCAGCGTGACGCGAGCGTGACGGATAACGGCGAAGTTTCGATGCGCGCGCCGCTCAGCGTGATCTCGAGCGCGCCGTAGACCTCATCCAAGCCGGTCGCGGGGTCGCGCTCTGTCCAGGCACGGACATGCGGCGGCTCCAGCGCATCGGCAAGGCTGGGCAGCACGTTGCGGATGCGCAGCCGCGCGCGCCTCATCGCCTGGGAGACGGACTCGCGCGCGTTCTTCTGCGGCAGCTCGTTGCCCTGCTCGTCGAAGATGGGACGCAGCATCGCAGAGAGCCGAACGCGGCGGCCACGCTGCGATGCAACCGCGTAGAGCATCGCCAGGCCGCGCGCATCCGTCCGGCCCTGCACATAGGCTTCAGTGCCCTCGACGCCTTCGCGCGCCACGCGATAGGCGCCATCCTCAACCTGCACGAAGTGAAGGGTCGGGCGCACTGCAGTCGACTGCTCTTTCAATCGTTTCTCCTGTGGGCCGACGTCACAGCCCCCCGGTGGCTCGGCCACATCATCGGCACGATCCGGGCGCCCTCTCGCAGTCGGTCGTAGACGCGATCGCCGAGCACCGGCTTGAGCTCAGCCGCCGGCAGATTGGAGACGAGGATGGTCGGCCGCTCGTTTTTGTACCGGTCGTCGACGATCGTGAAGAGCTGCTCGGCCTCCCAGTCACTGCCTCGGCTGACGCCGATCTCGTCCAAAACCAGCAGCGGCATGCGCCCCAGATGCTGGAGCAGCTGCTCGACCGTGTCGAGACCATCACCCCAGCCGCTGCCCTCCTTCACCCCGAAGCGCGCGCGCAGCATGCGCATCAGCTCATGGACGGCATGCACGCAGGCACTGGTACCACGCTCGCGGATCAGATGCGTTGCGATGGCAGCAGCGAGGTGGCTCTTTCCCGTGCCTGGCGGCCCGATGAGCCACAGGCCGCCACCGGAGGTGCTGGTCACGGTCTCAGCGAACGACCTGCAGGTTTCGAGCGCGGCCGCGTGTGCCGAGGTCGGCGTGTCGAACGTAGCGAACGTCGCACGCTTGAAGCGACCGGCCAGGCCGTCGTTCCGCAGGTTGAACTCGAGCTGTTCCTGCGCCATCTGCGCTCTCTCAGCGCGTCGCTGTGCGGCAACTTCTGCTGCGCGAACGTCCTCTGCTTCCGCTACGCACTTCGGGCACCGGCTGTAGCTCTTGCTCCAGAGCAGCGTCGCCTCGAAATCGCCGTGCTGTGCACACGTGAGCGTTTTCGAACTCGGCGCTTGATCACTCAGGAATGTCATGGCCGGGCCCCAGCAAATCCAACATGCCGTCGTAGCGTTCGCTCACGAAGCCCATGTGCTTCGTCTGCCTCTGAACTGCATAGGGGGCCGCCACAGCCATGCGGGCCTTCCTCTCCGTCACGAATGCCGGCTCGCCGTGACCCGGCTGGCCCTGCAGCTGTACCCGCTCCCTGCGCACCCAGGTTCGCCACGATGCATCCCAGTCGGCACGCAGCTCCCCCTTCGCGATGTAGTGATCGCGGAAGTTGGCCAGCACCTGCTGGATCTGCATGCCAGGCTTCTCGGCCACGGTCCATGCCATCAGCTTCTCGCTGAGCTGCCAGCTTTCCGTGATCCGAGTCTTTCGCTTTGCAGCGCTCTCTCTCTTTACTGACGGTTCTTGGTGGTTCACTGATGGTTCGTCTGAAGTGGGCTTCAGGGGTTTGAGGAAGCCGGCTTCAGGGGTGGAGGAAGCCGGCTTCAGGGGTGAAGCGGCCTTCAGGGGTGAAGCGGCCTTCAGTCCTGTAACCACCTTGTAGCGATTGGTTCCTCTCGGCCCCTCGTTCGGGCGGACCTCAAGCTCCCCGGTCGCACGCAGGGCCGACAGGATGAAATTCGCGTTGCGGGGCGACATGCGGCACTTGGACGCCAAGGTCGGAACGGCGGGGTACGCGTTTCCGTCGTCGTCGGCAAAGTCTGCAATGGCGAGCAGCATCAGCAGCTCGGTTCCAGAGTGCACCGAGCAGTCCCAGACGCGAGCCATGGTCCGAACGCTCATCTGGTCGACCTCGCGATTGGCAAGCCCTTCAATTCGGGCTCCTCGGCGCCTCGATGGCCTTCTGCACAGTGCGAGTGAAGCAGCGCAGCCGCTCGCCGTCGCCGGCGGCGCGCAGGGCCTGCAGCTCGACGTGGAGCTCGTCCGGCAGGGCATCACCGCGGCGAGCGCGTGCAACGACCTCCTGAGCCCGTCGGCAGGCCTCAGCGCACGCCAGCGCGTTGTCGGCGGTGCTCATCGCGGCGACTCCAGCCAGGCCATCACCGAGGAGGCGCGCCACCGGGTGCAGCGCGCGCCGAGGCGCACGGCTTCGGGGAACTCTCCCTTGGCCATCTTGGCGTAGATGGACGTGACGCCGAGCCCGGTGAGCTGCCGGACGATGTCGATCTTCAGCAAGGCCGCTGGGTTCTGCGCGACCTCGAGCGGTTGGGGTGTACTCGGGCCCCGCGGAGCCCTGGCTTTTTCTTGTTCCAGTTCCATATGAGTTCCTCTAAACGTGAAGCGATAAGCGATGTTCGTAAGAGGCCGTGCTGTTATGTACCCCCACGCCGTCTTTCCGATGGGTGAAAGGATGCTCGACAGGTCGGCGACTATGTATCCGCGCCGTTTGCGCCACCCATCTGGAAAGGGCAGTCGATCAAAATCGGACACAGCATCAGCAGAAGATGCCGACGAGCTGGTGCGCGCCAAGGACCCTATGACTGGTCCGGCTCGGTGATGAAGCCAAGCACTTGCAACTCGAGATCGGGCACGCCATGCGCGACATCTCCAAGCGCTGACTGAATGGCGCACGCCAGCTGCTCGATGCGAACGGTCACGGCGTCAGCGAGCTCGTCGTCGTGTGGCGCTCGGCGCATCGCCTTGACCAGCGCGTCAATGTGAATGCCCGCGGCGAGCGCGATCTGAACGCGCCGGTCGACTGCCGCGGCGCTCACGATTGCACCTGCCCGCAAAGGAAGGAAGGAGAGTCGACCGCATTGAGATCGCCGCCGAGCTGCACGATCAGGTCGTACTGGTGCGCGAGAAGAGCGGCCACACCGCTGCTCATGCCGTTGTCGTACCAGCATGGTGAGCGATGCCGGATGTCGGCCTGGCTGAACTTGTCAGCCACTGCAGGATCTCTTTCGACCAGCGTACGGACCTTGTCTAAGGTGGCCTGGGCGGAAACGATCCAGTCGACGACCTCGTTGATGGTGATCGCTTCGCGAAAGATGTCCTCACGATCGAGCGACCGGCGCGATTCGTTCACAGACGCCGCGGGCGCGGCTTGGGTAGACTGCTGGGTAGCCATGATGTGCGTCCTTTCAAGGGTGTTGCACGTTGCGGTTAGGCCGGTCGGGTGTTCCACCACCCTTCCGGCCGCCTAGATTTGCCGCAGATCCCGACGCTGTTCCCCCAGCATCAGACGCCCTGCGACGCGGCGTTCATGCTTTCGGCTCGGGCTCCTTGGCTTTGTCTATCGCCTTGCTCAGCCAGGCAGCGCCGAGCCGGCGCAGCTTCTCCCACCGCGCCGGCGTGAGCCTCATAGTTCCGGTGACTGCCTTCTGGTCGGCAGGCAGGGCTGGTCTACCGCGGCCCCGGGCAATCTCTTCGCGCTCTTGCTTCGTCATGCGATTAAGTGTGACACCTATAAGTCGGACTTGCAAGAAATAACGTGTCGCTTTTATTGTGGGAAACCCTGAACATATGAGCGCTGAAGTCATGAGCTCGGATGAATGCGCCGAGCTGTTGCGCGCGACGAAGGAGCAGATCGAGGAGATGGCGCGCGGCGGCGATCTGCCGGCGCTGAAGATCGGGCGCAGCTGGCTGTTCCTGCGCCAGGATCTGCTGACCTTCTTGGCTGAGAAGGCGCGCCGGGAGGCTGAGGAGCGCCGCGCGCGCCGCCAGCCAGGCGTCCAATCCACAGCATCGAATCCGCGTCGACAGGTTCCTCCGGTATTGCCCACCGCCCTCCTCGGGAATGGCGGTACCGGCGACGTCACCCCCACATTCAAGCCCGAGCTGAAGTTTCCGCCTTCCAAAGCTTCAGATCGCGAGCAGGTGTTGGAGGTCTACTCGCACTGCGGAATGAAGATCGAGATATGTCGCGAGGCGGGAAGAGCTTGGCGGCCGACCTATTTCGCGGTGGTGATCAATCCGAACTCGAAGACGAAGAGCGGAACCGCTGTTGAAGGATCATTCACGTACTCCGAGTTGAGAGCCGCGGCTGAAGCGCGCGCGGAGCACACGGCCGCCGCCTGGGCGCGGAAGCAAGCCAAGACCCTCGGTCGGTAGGGCCGCGGATCACTTACATTGCGCGAAACTAGCCTGAAAGCACGTCCATGCGAAATGTCTCGTCTGTAGCGGCGGTCCTTCTCCTTTCCTTTGCCGCGCCGCCAAACGCCTTGGCCTTGCTGGATGACACCGAAGATCTGCAGGGAAAGACCGTGGTCTACGCCGGCGAGCTAGAGCAAGTCACCTGCCCGATTGGTGGGAGGTACGACTGCCTCACCTGGCCCAGTACGCTATTGAAGACCCGCAGGGGAAGGGAGTTCTGCCTCGCGCCCACTGGATACGTGAGCTGTTCATACAAATGCACCGGCTTGATCGCCGTTGACGAGAGCAACGGCAGGCATCTGTTCCTGATCGAATCTATGGGCGGCATAAAACGGACGTCGTTCCAGTCTTTTCAATGCCCATCGCTGTACTGAGCCGACGAGCTGCAACGTAACGGAAGGGCGCAAGCGCCGCCCATGCTTTGTACCGCCAGCGTGACCCCTCCGGGCTGCCGGGCGGTTTCGCCCTCAGGCCACGATCAGCATAGCGAGCCAGCCCGCTGCTGGCACCGGTCGGCCCGCGGCGCAGCAAGTCTGGCTTGATACAGAATGGCCACGCCAAAACAATGAGGGGCGAGAGCATGGAAATCGTGATCGGCTTAATCGTGTTGGTCGTCGTGGCCGCTATTTGGTCGGGCATGCAGAGCGGAAAAGCGCTGGAGAAAGCCAGAAAGGCCTACATCGAATCCCTGGCAGAGTTGAAAGGTGCGCCGACGGACGCGGACCTCAAGCAGCACACTCTCGCCCTGGGCCGCGCCTACTCCAACCTCACACGCGACAAGAAGGGGGTTTCGCTCTTCGATGAGGTGGCTCTCATGAATGACATCAACGCAGCCTGCGCAGCGGCGACAGTAGCCCCAAAGCAGACCGCGCTGTCCGTTCCTGCTGTGTCCATCGAGAGTCGTCTGCGCACGCTCACCGACCTGAAGGACAAGGGCCTGCTGGCGCCTGGTGAATACGAATCTCGCCGCAGCGAGATCCTGAGCAGCATCTGATGGCGCGCAGCGCGATGTGCGTTGCGCCGCGGTAGGGCATTGCCCGGGCGCCCACTGATTCCAAAACGGGGGAACAGATGGGGGAACAAGCAGTTGAGCCGCTGCGCGCGCACCTTTCGCTTGAACGCTCCGCAGCCGTTCGTTCGATCCCCTCCGGGGGCCACTTCAGCGTCCATCGACATCCGTCGAGGCCGATCGAAATGCCGGCCATTGCCCGATGCGATGGCCGGCATGTTTGATCGACGAGTGTCAATCGAGCAATTCGGGCTGTTCGGCAATCACCTTGTCCATCAGTGGTTGCATGGCGAACCATCCCGCGCGGTGCGAGCCCACCTGCCGCGCCGTGAGACGGGCCGTGGCATCGTCGATCTCGACGGGATTACCGGCGGCCGTTGCCAACAGGTATTGCTCGAAGGCACGTTCCATTCGCAGGAACCAGAAGACCGTCTCATCCACGGAATGGCCCACGGTGAAGTGCGAGTGGTTTCGGCAGATCACGGCCTTCTTGTCGCCCAGCGCCTGGGCGATGAGATCGCCTTCGGACAGGTCGCTGGCGATGCCGCCATAGACCTGCAGCACGGCGTGGTCGCCGTAGAAGGCACAGGCCTCCTGCGTGATCGGCGGCAGCAGCCGGCCCAGCGAAGCGAAGGCCGTGCCGTAGCGCGAATGCGAATGTGCGGCGGCCATCACGTCGGGCCGCGCGCGGTGGATGCGCGAGTGGATGGAAAACGCCGCCGCGGTGACCGGGTGCCTGCCCTCCACCACCTGCCCGTCGTGGTCGATCAGCACCAGATCGGAAACCGTGATGCGGCTGAAGTGCACGCCAAGCGGGTTCACCCAAAAATGGTCCTTCTGAACGGGGTCGCGCGCGCTGATGTGGCCCGCGATGCCGGCGTCAAAGCC
>CALRYR010000064.1:0-12253 GCA_943372425.1 Variovorax sp. YR752
GCTTCGCGCAGGCGTCGAGCGCCACCGACCACGCGCCGCTGCTGTGCCACCTGACCGCCGACGAGGCGCCGGAAGAACATCGCACCAAGGTCTATGAGGCGCACGACGTGGCCGAGCGCGTGTCGGTCGCGCAGACGCAGGACGACGGCGGCGTCTTCGCCATCAACTTCTACCGCCACGGCCATCAGCGCGCCTTCAGCGACGCCGCGCTCGACAGCTTCGGTGCGATGGCGCCGGCGTTGCTCGCGCTGGTGCGCAAGCACATGGCGTTGGCGCAGCCGCATGGCGCGCCGGTCGCCGATGGCAACGTGCACGACCTGGAGGCGCGGCTTCGCAGCCTGTGCCCCGCGCTGACCGAGCGCGAGCGCGCGGTGTGCGTGCGCCTGCTGCAGGGCATGACGCAGGACGGCATCGCGAGCGACCTCGGCCTCGCACTGCCGACCGTCAAGACCTACCGCAACCGGGCGTTCGCAAGGCTGGGCATCCACTTCCGCAATGAGTTGTTTGCGCGGGTCCTGTCGGCCTGACAGGCTCCGACGATCACAGGATCCCGGCCAAATGCCCGCGCGTGAACGCCTCCTCGAAGATTGAATAGCCCGACCAGTCGGCATGCGCGAAGGCGAGACGGCCAGCCACCACCGTGCCTTCGTTGCCGAGCTGCGCGCGCAGCCCCGGCGTCGGGATCGCCATCGCGTGGCCGTAGCGGGTGATGTCGATGCGTGTGGTGCGCGCGGCGAGGTCGGGGTGCGGCACCGACAGCTCCGCCAGCAATGCATCGCGCCACGCCGACCATGGCTGGTCGAGCAACTGGCGGCGGCCGTCAGCGCCATCGAAGCTGCTCGGGCCGAGCGGGCGGTACCAGGTCAGCACGGTGGCGCGCGGGGTCGGGTCGAGCGCCTGGTGGCGCGCATCGACATAGCCCAGGCCGCGCGTGCCATAGACCACGTTGTCCCAGCTCGGCGCGGCGCCCGGCCGGTCGGCGAGCGGCGCGTCGAGGTGCAGGTTCGCCACCAGCCAGGGCGCGTACTGCAGCGCAGACGCGGCACGGTGCAACGGCTCGGGCAGGTTCTCGACCACGCGTGCCGCGATGAAGACCGGCAGCGCGACGATGCAGCGCTCGGCCTGCCAGCGCACCAGCGCCTTCGTCGTCGCGTCGAACACGTCGACCTCGACGCCGTCGCGCGTCTCGGCGATGCGCGTGACGACCTGGCCGGTGCGCAGCCGTTCGCCCAGCGGGGCGGCCAGGCGCTGCGTCAGCCAGCCGTTGCCCTCGGGCCAGGTGAGCACCGCATCGCGATCGGCGCTGTCGTCGCCCGGCGCGTGGAAACCGTGGCGGCTCGCGAAATAGTGGATGCCGGCCCAGGCCGACACCTGCGCGATGCCGGCCCCGTAGTCGTCGCGGCAGCAGTACTCGAGGTACCAGCGCAGGTGCGCATCACCCAGGCCCTCGGCATCGAGCCACTGGCCGAAGGGCATGGCGTCGAGCGCGAGCAATGCCGATGTGGAAGTCGCGCGCGCCGTGGGGATCGCGAAGCGGGTCGCCTGCTGCAAGGCGTCGACGCGTTGGGCGAAGCGGCGGTACTGCGCCAACGTCTCGGTGCCGACGCCCTGCACCGGCAACAACCCGTCGTGCCATTCGCCCTGGAAGAAGAGCCGCTCCTGCGGGCTGTGGCACAGGTGGCGCTCGTCGTATTCCCATCGGCCGGCCACGCGACGCCGCAGGCCGAGTTCTTCCAGCAGGTCCTGCACCTCGTGCGCGTCGTCACCCGGCACAGGCAGGTAGTGCGCGCCGAGCGGGCAGGCGATGCCCTCGACCGCGCCGCCGCGGCTGTTGCCGCCGGCCGTGTCTTCCAATTCCAGCAATGCAAAGTCGTCGACGCCGCGTGCGCGCAGGGCCCGTGTGGCCGCGAGGCCCGCGACGCCGCCGCCGGCGATCAGCACGCGTGTGCGCTGCACGGACGAAGGCGTCGCACCGCGCAGCACGCCGTCGCGCAGCGCATGACCACGCGCGACGTCGATGCCGGTGAAGCCGCCTGCGATGGCGCGCGACGCATCGCAGCCCGACAGCGCGATGGCGCCCGCGCCCAGGGCGCTGCCGATGAATGCGCGGCGCTGCATCGTCAGTGGCCCGAGACCTTGCCCCACTCGCGCTCGTAGGTCGTGACCAGCGTCTGGTTCGACAGCCGGTTCACCTCGGCCGGCACGCGCGCCATGTCGAGCGGGAAGTCGAACATCAGCGGCAAGGTGGGAAGCGAGAGGTAACGCAAACCCGGCGGCAGCGCCTCCGGTAGGCGGTAGGGCCGATGGCTCGCGATGACGAAGCCCCATTCGCCGAAGCTCGGCACATGCACGTGGTACGGCGTGGCGCTGAGGCCGACCGACTCGATGGTGGTTGCCACCGTCCAGAAACTCTGGCGCGCGATCAGCGGCGATGTCGTCTGCACCACGGCATAGCCGCTGGCGGCCAGGCGCTTGTCGAGCAAAGCGTAGAAGGAGTTGGTGTAGAGCTTGCCGATGGCGAAGTTCGTGGGGTCGGGGAAGTCCACGACGATCACGTCATAGGTGTCATCGCCTTCCTGCAGCCACTTGAACGCGTCGGTGTTGACGATCTTCAGTTTGGACGACTTGAGCGATCCGCCGTTCAGCGCCGCGAGCGTCTCGTGTTCGGCGAAGAGACGCGTCATGTTCGGGTCGAGCTCGACCAGCGTGACCGACTCGACCGATGGGTACTTGAGGATTTCGCGCACCGCCATGCCGTCGCCGCCGCCGAGCACCGCCACCTTCTTCGGCGCGCCGTGCGCCGCCATCACCGGGTGCACCAGTGCCTCGTGGTAGCGGTACTCGTCGCGCTCGGCGAACTGCAGGTTGCCATTGAGGAACAGCCGATGGCCCGCACTGCCGCGTGTGACCACGATGCGCTGGTAGGGCGAGGTGGCACTGAAGACGATGCGGTCCTGGTAGAACTTGTCTTCGGCCAGCGTCGTGATCTGGTCGGCGAAGACGAAGCCCGCGATCAGCACGGTCAACGTCAGCATGCATGCGGCAAGGTGTGCGCCGAACTGTCGCAACTCGTGCCGGAACATCCACAGCGCCCACAGCGCGACGGCTGCGTTCATGAAGCCGAACAGCAGGCCGGTGCGGATCATCCCGAGCTGCGGCACCAGGATCAGCGGGAAGGCGACCGACACGGCCAGCGCGCCGAGGTAGTCGAAGGTCAGCACCTGCGAGACGAGGTCCTTCAGCGCGGTGTTGCGCTTGAGGATGCGCATGACCAGCGGAATCTCCAGGCCGACGAGGGTGCCCACCATCACCACCAGCCCGTAGAGCATCAGCCGGAAGGCGCCGGGGATGTAGGCGTTGGCGATGAAGAGCAGCGCCGGCAGTGCGCCGCCGATGAGCGCGACCAGCAGCTCGATGCGCAGGAAGTGCGCCGGCAGCTGCCGCTCGAAATAGCGCGAGAGCCACGAGCCCACGCCCATGGCGAAAAGGTACGTGCCGATGATGGTGCTGAACTGCAGCACCGAATCGCCGAGCAAGTAGGAACTCAGCGCCGCCGCGCTCAGTTCGTAGACCAGCCCGCAGGCGGCCACGACGAAGACGCTGGCGAGGAGGGCGATCTCGACGGGCTGCGGGCCGCGCGCCCCGGGGGCCGGCACGCTCAATGGATCGCGGCGGCCACGATGATCGAGATGCCCAGGCACATCGCCGCGACCACCATACCGAGCGCGCGGTTCTGCTTCTCGACGATCTCCTGCCAGAGGTCATAGGGCGTGAGCTTGTCGATGATCAGGAAGGTGACCCAGAAGATCAGCACGCCGATGATGGCGTAGAGCATCGAGCCCAGAAATGCGGCGGGCCGCAGCCATTCAATTCCCATCATGAGAACCTCCTGAAGAAAAGGGTGTGTGAAAGGGCGATGGTCATTTGTGACCGCCACCGCTGGAGTAGCCGCCGTACGAGCCGCCGGAACTGCGCGTCGACGATGCGCCCGACGAACTGCAGGTGCTCAAGATAATCAGCAGAATGAGGATCACCACGATGACGAGGATGATGGTGCCGCAGCCCATGCTCGACGCGGCGCTCAGCGGCGCGGCGTCGGCGCGTTTGAACATGTCCTTCTTCGCGTCGAGCTTGAAGGCGGCGGCCACCGTCGCGCTGTCCATCTTGTTGCCCGACGACCAGGTCAGTTCGTTGGCCGAGCGCTCCATCGACAGCAGCGCATTGCCGTTGGCGAAGTCGCGGTTGAAGGTCTTCTGCCCGCGCTCGACCTGCCAGTAGAACTCGCCCGCCACATAGGTGGTCTCGGCGTTGTACGCGTACTGCTGCTGGTAGCTCTTGCCGAGGTACTTCGCGGTCTTGCCGCTCTCGGCCATGCTGGGCGCGCCGGTGGTCGGCGCGACCATGCTCCAGCCGTCCTCGGCATCGACCAGGAAGCTGAAGCCGCGCTGGCGGTTGAAGAGCAGGTATTCGTTCCAGCCGAAGTGCTCGTCGTCGCCGGGCTCGTTGCCCATGCGGTGCTGGAAGCCGACGACCTGCCAGGCGACGCCCTGCAATTGGCCCACGCTGCCCAGCGCGATCAACGGGCGCACCGGCTCGTCCTGCTCGGCGTGCTTCAGTTCGCCGCCGATGCCCTGCGACAGGTCGATGATGCTGTGGCAGTTGCCACAGGTGACGCTCTTGCTGTCGGCCAGGTTGACGGTGACCGGCGCGCCGCAGTTGGGGCAATTGAAGCTGCGGCCCTTCTCGTCCTTGGTGGATTCGTCGCGCAGGCCGGTGAGTTGCAGGTCTTCGAGCCGCACCGCGCGGCCGAGGTAGGCGCCGGGCGGCTGCGTGTCGTAGTCGAGGCTGAGCACCTGGCCCTGGTCGCTGCGCAGTTCGACCACCGGGAACGGCTTGCCCAGATCGGGCAGCCGCGGCAGCTCGCCCTGCGCCGACACGAGCGTCACCTGCTCGTTCGACGCGACCGTGTAGCTCTGGCCGTTGAAGGCCGTGGTGGCGCCGACGCGCAGATCGCCGGCCGGCGGCGCGGCACGCTCCAGCGTGTGGGGCAGCGAGAAGACGAAAGCGCCGTTGTCCTCGCTCAGCAAGCCGGTGCGTTCGCCGTCGAGCGCGGCGATCCACTCGGTCCAGCGGCCGCCCGGGTAGGCGTACTGCAGCCGGCCAACCAGCGTGAAGGGCTGGCCGTCGACACGGCCCGCGGCAAAGAGCTGCAGCGGACTGAAGTCGTCGAACAGCTCCGCCATCTTGCCGATGCGCGCGAGCCTTTCGCCCTGTCGGACGACAGTGCTCTGGCAGTACGGGCAGACGGCGAAGGCCGATTGCGCGGACCTGAATTCGACCGGCGCGCCGCAACCCGGGCAGGGCGCACGGTAGGCGCGCTGGGCGCCTGGTAGCTCAGCCATCGCGGACGCTTAGACCAGCTTCTTGAGCAGCTCCGCCTTCTTGGCGTCGAACTCTTCCTGGGTCAGGATGCCCTTGGTCTTGAGATCGCCCAGCTTCTCGAGCGTGGCCATCACCTCGTTAGCGCTGATCTCGGTCACCGGCGCTGCAGCAGCCACGGCGGCCGTCGCCGCTGCGTTCGGGTTCAGGCCCTGCGCGAGGTTCTGCGCCAGCACCTGGCCGAGCGCCACGCCGGCCCCCAGGCCCATCGCGTCGCCGGCGATGCCGCCACCGCCGTTGGCCGAGCCTTCGGCGAACTTCGGAATGGCCTGCGCCGTCTGGTACTGCATGAACTTGCCCATGTCGCCGCCGACCATGCCCATGCCGATCTTCTGGTCGAGCACTTTCTGCAGCTCTTCGGGCAGCGAGACGTTCTGCACCGTGATCGCTTCGAGCTTGATGCCGATCTTGGCGAACTCGGGCTGCAGCTGCGTCGACAGCGCATTGGCGAACTCGATCTGGTTGGCCGCCAGGTCGAGGAAGGGCACGCCGCTGGATGCGATGGCGTTGCTGATGTTCTGCAGCACCAGACCGCGCAACTGGCCGTCGAGATCGGCCACCGTGTAGATGTCGCGCGTGCCGGAGATTTCCGTGTGGAACAGCTTCGCGTCGCCGATGCGGAAGCTGTAATTGCCGAAGGCACGCAGGCGCACCGCACCGAAGTCCTTGTCGCGGATCGTGATCGGCTGGGGCGTGCCCCACTTCTGGTCGACCTGCTGGCGCGTGCTGAAGAAGTAGACGTCGCTCTTGAACGGGGACTCGAACAGCTTGTCCCAGTTCTTCAGGTACGTGAGGACGGGCAGCGTCTGCGTCGTCAGCTTGTACATGCCGGGGCCAAAGACGTCGGCCACCTGGCCTTCGTTGACGAACACCGCCACCTGCGACTCGCGAACGGTGAGCGAGGCCCCGTTCTGGATTTCCATCTCCGCCATCGGGAAGCGCCAGGCCAGCGTGCCATCGCCGGACTCGGTCCACTGGATGATGTCGATGAACTGTTTCTTGATGAAATCCATCAGGGCCATGGCGCTCCTCCAGGTCGGTCGTGTTGAATCGACCGGATCATATGCGCAGCGGACGACGCTGCGGCGACTTCAAACCAGCTGATCGCGCAGCGCCCGTTTCAGCAGCTTGCCGCCCGCGTTGCGCGGCAGCGGGGCGTCGGCCCAGGTGATGGTTTCGGGCACCTTGTAGTCGGTGAGCTGCGCGCGGCAGTGGGCGCGCACCGCCTCGTCGTCGTGCGGCACGCCGGGCGCGTGGATGAAGGCGTGTACCCGCTCGCCCAACACCGGGCACGGCCGGCCGACGATGGCCGCCTCGACCACGCCGGGCAGCGCCATCAGCGTGTTCTCGACCTCGACCGAATAGATCTTGAAGCCGCCGCGATTCAGCATGTCCTTCTTGCGGTCGAACAGCCGCACGAAGCCGTCGGCATCGACCGACCCCAAGTC
This sequence comes from Variovorax sp. YR752, assembly GCA_943372425.1. Taxonomy (GTDB): domain Bacteria; phylum Pseudomonadota; class Gammaproteobacteria; order Burkholderiales; family Burkholderiaceae_C; genus Variovorax. Next base: position 6,888 of record CALRYR010000064.1, read on the forward strand.
GCCCGAGTGCCAGTAGCCGCCGGTGAAGGCGGCCTGCGTGGCTTCGGCGTTGTCCCAGTAGCCCGGCACGACCATCGGGCCGGCAATCCACAGCTCGCCGGTCTCGCCGGCGGGCAGCTCGCGGCCGTCGTCGTCCATCACCCGCACGTCGGCGCAGGGCAGCGGCACGCCGACCGTGTCGGCATGATCGCGCGTGAGGCCGGGCGGCATCATCGTGGTGGGCGAGGTGGTCTCGGTCGCGCCGTAGGCATTGACCAGCACGAGCCCGGGCAGGCGCTCGGCCAGCGTGTCGATGGCCGACACCGGCATCGGCGCGCCGCCGTAGCCGCCGATGCGCCACGCGGCGAGCTTCGCGCCGTCGAAGGCGGGGTCCATCAGGCATAGCGTGTACATCGCCGGCACCATCAGGGTGTGCGTGACGCGCTCGGCGGCCATCGTTTGCAAGAAGCTCGCCGCCTTGAACGCCGGAATCATGACGATGGCGCCGCCGACGTGCACCATCGCCGCGATCACCGCGATCAGACCCGTGACGTGGCTGGCCGGCACCGCCAGCGCGGAGCGGTCGCCGGTGCGCACGCCCATGCACACCGCGTAGTGCCGCACCGAATGCGCGACGTTGAGGTGCGTGAGCATCGCCCCCTTGGGCCGGCCGGTGGTGCCTGACGTGTAGAGGATGAGCGCGGTGTCCTGCTCTTTCACCCCCACGATGGCGGCTGGCGCGTCGTCGTGGCCCAGCGCATCGAGCGGCAACGCGCCCTCGGCTGCACCGGCCGCGACCACGCGCAACTGCAGCGCCGGTACGTCGGCGGTGGCCGGCACGCGGTCGGCCAGCGCCGCGTCGAACACGATCGCGCAGGCGCCGCACTGCTGCAGCATGTACGCGAGGCCGGGCTTCTGCTCGCGTTCGCCGATCGGCACCGCGATGGCGCCCAGGCGCTGCACCGCGAACAGCACGGCGATGAACTCGGGCCGGTTGCTCATGAAGAGCACGACGCGCTCGCCGGCCCGCACGCCGTGCGCCGCCAGCCCCGCGGCGATGCGCGCGACCTCGGCATCGAGTTGCCGGTAGCTCCATCGCGTGTCGCCGCAGACCACAGCGTCGCTGTCGCCATGCGCGGTGACGGCGTTTTCAAGCAGCGCATGCAGGCTGCCTGGCCGCTCGACGAAGCAGCGCACGATGCGATCGCCGTAGGCCGCCTCGTGGCGCAGCGCGGGGATGTCCCGGGACTTCCAGTGTGAGTTCATGCGGCGCTCGCGTGCGCGTCGGCGGCCACATTGGCGCCGCGTTCGATCACGTACTCCACGTCCACCAGCTTGCGCGAATGGTTCAGGTCCGACTGCGCGATCAGCACCGACAGCGCACTGCCCCGCAAGCCGGCGATGACCTCGCCGAGCCGCATCGACAACGCCGGCGCGACGCCCTCGAACGGTTCATCGAGCAGCAGCAGCCGCGTACCGATACCCAGGGCGCGCCCCAGGGCGACCAGCTTCTGCTGGCCACCCGAGAGCAGCAGCGCACGGCGTTCGCGCATGGCAGCCAGTTCGGGCAGCACGCCGTAGACGAAGTCCAGCCGCTCCTTCGCGTTGCGTGCGCCGGTGGCCCACAGCGGCACCAGGATGTTCTCCTCGACGGTCAGTTCGGGCACCAGACCACGGTCTTCCGGCATGTAGCCGATGCCCGCCGCCGCGCGCCCATGCTTGGGCAGGCGCGCGAGGTCCTGCCCGTCGAAGACGATGCGGCCCTGCGTGGGCGCGAGGTGGCCCATCACCGAACGCAGCAACGTGGTCTTGCCCGCACCGTTGCGGCCGATCAGCCCGGCCATGCTGTTGGGCGCGACGGCCAGGCTGAGGCCGCGCAGCACCTGCACGGAGCCGATGGCGACATGAATCGATTCGATGGCGAGCATCGCTTACTCCTGGCGAAGGGTGCCGGTGACGTAGCGGCGCACGTCGTCGGTGGCGAGCGCGGCGGCGGGCGTGTCGTCCGCGATGATGCGGCCGCTGTAGAAGGCGATCACGCGGTCGGCGTAGCGTTCGACGATGTCCATGTCGTGCTCGACGAAAAGCACCGTCATCGGCTCCTGGCCCAGCGCGGTCATGATGATCTCCATCATCGGAAACTTCTCTTCCGCCGACACGCCGCTGGTGGGCTCGTCGAGCAGCAGCAGGCGCGGCTGGCCGGTCATGGCCATCGCGATGTCGAGCAGTTTGCGCACGCCGCCCGGCAACTCGGCCACGCGGCGTTCGCGGTGCTCGGTGAGGTTGAAGCGCGCCAGCAGCGCATCGGCACGCGCCACCGCGTCGTCGCGCCGCGCGGTCTGCCAGAACGACAGGCGGTTCTCGCGGCAGGCGGTGGCCACCAGCATGTTCTCGAGCACCGACAGTTCCTGGAACAACTGCGGGATCTGGAAGGACCGCGCCACGCCCAGCTGCGTGATCTGCCGCGGTGCCAGGCGCGTGATGTCGCGGTCGCCCAGCAGGATGCTGCCGGTGTCGGGCTTGAGGTAGCCCGTGATCATGTTGACGAAGGTGGTCTTGCCCGCGCCGTTGCTGCCGATCAGGCTGACGCGCTCGCCCACGCCCACCGCGACCTCGATGCCGCTGGCCGCGACCACCGCACCGAAGCGCTTCTCGATGCCGCTGGCGCGCAGCAGGGTCTCGCGCTCGACCGGTGGCGTGAGTTCGGCCCGGGGTCTCATGACGGCACTCATGCGCGGCCTCCTTTCGAGCACCTGGCACCGAGGCGATCGACCCACAGCGAGCCGATGCCACGCGGCAGGAAGCGGATCATCAGCAGCAGGAAGAGGCCGAGTGACAGCTGCCAGGTGTTGGGGAAGTACAGGCTGGAGAACGAGCGCACGATCTCCAGCAACGTCGAGGCGACGAACACCGCCAGCACGCTCTGCCAGCCCGCAAGGATGGCGACGAAGACGAACTCGCCGGAGGTGGTCCAGTAGCTGAAGTTCGGGTCGATGTGGCCGAGCGACATCACGGTGAGCGCGCCACCCGCACCGCCCGCGAAGGCGGCCAGCAGGAAGTTGATGCTCATCGTCTGCTTGACCGAGCCGCCGAGGTATTCGACGCGCAGTTCGTTCTCGCGCACCGCCTGCGTCACCAGTCCGCGGGTCGAGTCGAAGTAGGCGCGCGCCAGCAGCGCCATCACGCCCGCGAAGCCGAGCGTCACGCCGTAGAGCACATAGCCCACCCGTGCGTCGGGCAGTGCCTGACCGAAGAGCGTCGGGCGGCCCATGTTGAAGCCGTCGGACCCGCCGAGCGCGTTGGTCTTCACCAGCACGCCGTAGCAGACCATCGACAACGCCAGCGTGAGCATCGCGAAGAAGATGCCGCGGTAGCGCGCCAGCATCGGCGCGAAGGGCGCGGCGACGACCAACGCCGCCACGCCACCCAGCAACGCCAGGCCCAGCGCATCGGTGATGCCGAGTTGGTTGAAGGCCAGCGCCGCGGCATAGCCGCCGACCGCGAAAACGAGACCCTGGCCGAAGGACACCACGCCGCCGCGCATCAGCAGCACGATGCCCAGCGACACCAGGCCATGCGACGCCGCCATGGTCAGCAGGAAGGTCAGCCACTTGGGCATGAAGGCACCGGCGACGATCAGCACCGCGATGAAGACGAGGCCGACGAGCAGCACCGTCGCGCGGTGCGAGCGGCGCACTGCGGCGGGTGGCGACGAAGTGAGAGGAATGCTCTGCATGGTCAGATCTTTCTCGCCTGGATGCGCTGGAACAGCCCTTCGGGCCGCACCATGAGCACCAGCGCCATGACGATGTAGATGGAGAAGAGTTCGGCTTCGGGGATGACGTGGACCGCGAAGGAGCGGGCCAGCCCGACGATGAGCGCGCCGATGGCCGCGCCCTCGATGCTGCCGAGGCCGCCGATGATCACCACCGCGAAGGACACGATGATCACGCCGACCGACACGCCCGGCTGCACAGAGATCAGCGGCGCGGTGAAGGCGCCACCGATCGCGGCGAGGAAGATGCCGACCGAGAAGGCCAGCATGTAGACCCGCGAGACGTTCACGCCCATGCTGGCCGCCACCTCTTCGCTGTGGATGACGGCGAGCACGATCTTCCCGTGGCGCGTGCGGTTCAGGCCCCACCACACCGCGAGGCCGACCGCGACCGCCATGCCCATCAGCATGAAGTCGTATCCCACGTACACCTGCTCGCCGATCTCCACGTTGCCGAAGAGCGCGTAGGGCTCCGACACGTAGTACGGGTTGGCGCCCCACAGGAGCTTGGTGATGTCTTCCAGCATGAGGAAGAGGGCGTAGGTGACCAGCACCAGCAGCACCTCGTCACGGCCGTAGAAGAAGCGCATGAGCCCGCGCTCGGTCAGCGGCGCGACCAGCACCGCCACGGCCACGGCGGCGAACAGCATCGCGACCAGCGACCATTCGGGCGCGAACTTCATCGTGGCGAACCAGCCGACGAAGCTGGCCGCGGCGTACGCACCCAGCGCGTAGAAGCTGCCGTGCGCGATGTTGAGGATCTTCAGCACGCCGAACACGAGCGTGAGCCCGAGCGCGACGATGAAGAGCCAGGAGGCGTAACTCAGGCCGTCGATGAGGATGGTGATGGCGGTGTTCATGCCCGACTCGGTGGAGGTGGGGGGCGTCGCACCGGCCGACCCGCGCAGGGCGCAGGCCGGTGGCACGACGGGGGATCGCAGGCGTGCTCAGGCGCTCAACACTTGGCGCCGGCGAAGTTGCTCTTGATCCAGTCCTCCGACTTCACGTTCGGCGGTGGATTCACGCACTCGGCCGGGAAGCGCTGGATGTCGTCGAGCACCACCATCTTCTTGGCGGCGTCGAAGCGCGTCTTGCCGATGGCGGTCTCCTGCGTCGCCTGGTGGCCGTCGCCCAGCGTCATGCGGATCTTCCCGCCCGGCGAATCCCATTCCATGCCCTTGAGCGCCGCCGCGAGCTGCTCCGACGTCGGCTTCTTGCCGCCGTTGGCCGCCATCGCCTTCTCGGCTGCGAGCTTCAGGCCCAACAGCGCCTGCGCCATGCGGTAGGGCGCCTGCGCGGGGTAGGTGTTCTGGGCCTTCTGGTAGACGCTCCACCACCAGTCGTTGAGTGCCGACTTGGGCGACAGCAGCCCGTAGGCACCGCGCGCGCCGAGGATGGCGCCATCGGGCATCTTGTCGCCGAGGTTGGTGAGCACATGGTCGGCCGCCGACAGCACGACCTGGGAGCGCTTGAACAGCCCGCGCGGGCCCGACTGCAGGATGAAGGCCTGCAGGTCGCCGCCCCACAGGCTGGAGTGCGTGACGTCGGCACGCTTGGACATGAGCGCGGAGATCTCGGTGCCGTACTGGCCGGCGCCGAACTTCGGCAGCAG
>CALRYR010000065.1:0-12185 GCA_943372425.1 Variovorax sp. YR752
CGCAAGGGCGTGCTGTCTTCATGCAGCGCCGCAGCGCCATTGCCGCTCGCGCCGTAGACCGAGCCGGAGCTCGCGTGCAGCACCCGCGTCACGCCGCAATCTGCAGCGGCAGTGAGCGCGGCGATCACCCCGCCGACATTGACGTCGAAGATCGCGCCGGGCGTGGCGCGCTCGCGCTTCGCATCGGCCGTGATCGCTGCCAGCGTGACCAGCCGCTGCGGGCGGTGCAGCGCCATGGCCTGCCGCAGCGCGTCGGCGTCGCGCACGTCGCCCACCACCATGCTGAAGCGGCCCGGCAGGCCGTCGAAGGCCTTCGCTGCCGCCGGCGGCAGCGGCGCACGGTCGAAGCCGACCACGTCTTCGCCGCGCCACATCAGATGCTCGGCCAGCGCCAGGCCGACGAAGCCGCAGGCGCCGGTGATGAAGGTCGACACCTCAGGCTTCCGCGGTGACCGTTTCGGGCCGCAGCAGCGACAGGATGTGGCGCTTGTAGTCGTTGAACTGCGGGCTGGTGGGGTCGCGCGGCCGGGCCAGATCGATCTTGATCATCTCGCGGATGCGCCCCGGCCGGGCCGACATCACGGCCACGTGCGTGCCGAGCGACAGCGACTCGTCGATGCCGTGCGTCACGAAAACGATGGTGCTCTGGCTCTCGCGCCAGATGCGCACCAGCTCGCCGTGCATCTCCATCTTGGTCTGCTCGTCGAGCGCGCCGAAGGGCTCGTCCATCAGGATCACCTCCGGGTTCATGAGCAGCGCGCGCGCGATGCCCACGCGCTGGTTCATGCCGCCCGACAGCTCGCTCGGGAAGTGGTTCTCGAAACCCTTGAGGTTGACCATCTCGATGAAGTGCTGCGCCCTCTTGCGGCGGATGTCCTTGCCCACGCCTTGCATCGTGAGGTGGAAGGCCACGTTCTCCCAGACGGTGAGCCAGGGCATCAGCGTCGGCTGCTGGAAGACGACGCCACGGTCGGCACCCGGTGCCGTGACCACATGGCCGCCGACCTTCACGGTGCCTTCGGTCGGATGGTCGAAGCCGGCGATGAGGTTGAGCAGCGTCGACTTGCCGCAGCCGCTGGGGCCGAGCAGGCAGAGGAATTCGTTGCGGCCGACCTCGACGCTCACGTTGTCGAGCGCCTTCACCGCGCTCTTGCGCTTGGGATCGTCGAAGAGGCGCGTGACGTTCTGGATGGTGATGAGGCTCATGGTCAGCCCTCCTTGGCTTGCAGGGTCGAACCGCGCTGCCAGCGCAGCACGCGACCGGCGATCAGCTTGATGGCGAGGTCGCTCAGGAAGCCGAGCAGGCCGATGCTCACCATCGCCGCGATCACGATGTCGTAGCGCAGGAAGTAATACGAATCCCACAGCACGTAGCCGACACCGCTCTTGACCGCCACCATCTCGGCGGTGACGGTCAGCATCCAGGCCGAGCCGACGGCGATGCGCAGGCCCGAGAAGATGCTCGGCAGCGCTGCGGGAAAGACGATGTAGCGCAACAGCTTGCCCGGCGTGCCGCCGGTCATCGCGCCGGCGCGCAGCAGGTTGCGGTCGCAGGTCTTCACGCCGTGGATGGTGCTCAGCAGGATCGGGAAGAACGAGCCCAGGAACACCAGGAAGATGGCCGGCTTGTCGGCGATGCCGAACCAGATGATGGCCAGCGGAATCCACGACACCGGCGGCACCGGCCGCAGCACCTGCAGCACCGGTTCGATGAGGCGCTCCACGGTGCGCGACCAGCCGATCGCCATGCCGATGGAGACGCCCAGCAGCGTGGAGATCGCGAACCCGGCGAACACGCGCGTGGCGCTCGCGGCCACGTCGAGAATCCAGTGGCCACTGTAGGTCTGCGTGTTGCCGTCGGTGGCGAACACCCAGTCGGCCCAGGCGACGAGCACCTGCGACGGCGCCGGCAGCAGGGCGGGCGGCAGCACGCCCGAGCGCGAGAAGATCTCCCAGCCGACGAGCAGCAGCAAGGGGACGATGGCGCGTTCGATGCGGCGGTAGAGCCGCTTCCAGAGTGCAACGGACGTGGTCGGCGCCTGCGTCGCTGGCAGAGATGTGGATAGCTGCGTCATGTGTGAACCTGTTTCCTTCCCGTTCTTCGCGAGCACCCGCGGAACCGGCTTTGCCGGGCCGCTGGGTGCGCCCCCTTGAGGGGGAACCCGGCGACACGAAGTGCGCCGGTTCGGGGGTGGGTCAATACCCGAGAGCCGACTTCGGCTTGCCGGTCGCCGCTTCCAGGAAGCGGTAGTCCATGTTCTTCTCGACCGCGGCGCTCACGTCGGTGTTGATGTACTTCAGGTCGCGCATCATCTGTGCGATGGCCACGGCCGAGGCGCGGTGCATCTGGTAGTCGGGGTACAGGTTGGCGACGGCGCCGGTGGCGATCGCCTTGTCGAGGCCGGTGACCTTCTGGATCGTGTCGATGAACAGCGCCTTGTCGCTGGCCATGATGCCGTTGACCTTGATGATCGAACGCACGGTCTGCTCCACGCCCTTCGGCTTGGCGGCGATCACGTCGGAACGCGTCACGATCAGGTTGGTCAGCTTGCCGGCGGCCTGGTCGTAGGGAAAGGCGAAGAACTTGGCCGCCTTCACTTCGCGGATCTGCGTGGCGAAGGGGTCGACCGAGCAGATCAGTTCCACCTCGCCACGGCGCAGCGCCTGCACGTGGTCCGACGGGTTCGGGATGTTGATGAACTGCACGTCCTTGTTGATGTCGATGCCCTGCTTGGCGAAGGCGCCACGCATGTGAATGTCCTGCGCATTGCCACGCGAGGCCGCCACGCGGAAGGGCTTGCCCTGCGCCTTGTAGTCGGCGATGAGCTTCTTCAGGCCGGCCCAGTCGTTCTCGCCCAGCGGCAGGTCGTTGCCCACGAGGATCTGCGAGCCGCCGTTGATCTGGCCGGAGATGGCCACCACGTCGAAGCCCTTGTCCAGCGCCGTGGCGTAGTGCAGGTAGGTCACCTGGGCCACGTCGATGCTCTTGGACAGCAGCGCGGTCAGCACGTCGTTGCCGGTGTTGAAGGCAATGGCTTCGAGCTTCACGCCGGTGGCGTTCTCGGGGGTGAGGGCCAGCGGCGTGCAATGGGCGCACTTGGCGTAGCCGAGCTTGATGGCGTCCTGCGCCTGGCTGGCCAGCGGCACGACGGCGGCGGCCACGAAGAGAAGTTTCGCGATGAACTTGAACATGGTGTTCCTCGAAGGTTGGAGGGAGCCCGCACACGGGGCCTGCCATTCGGCGTGCAAACACCGTGCCAGCTTTGAATCCAATATCTCGATCACATTGGATACAAAATGATCGGCGATGGTGCAAGACGCACCCCGCCGATGCAAAGGTGAGCACAGCGCGGGGTTCAGCCCGGCACCCGCTCCCAGTAGCGTTTGCCCTCGTCGCCCCACAGTTCGCGCGCGGCCGTCTCGGCTTCGGCGCACACGGCTTCCATGTCCACGCGCGTCGGCAGGCCGTCTTCCACCAGGATGTCGCCCGCCACCATCACCATCCGGACGTCGCGGCCCTGCCCTGTGTGCACGAGGTTGCCCAACGGGTTCACGTGCGGGCGCAAGTGCGGCCGGTTGGCGTCGAAGACCACCAGGTCGGCCGCCTTGCCGACTTCGAGGCTGCCGATCTCGCCCGCCATGCCCAGCGCCTTGGCGCCGCCCATGGTCGCCATGTGGAAGACATGGTGCGGCTGCCAGTTGTCGTCGACGCGCCCTTCCTGCACGCGCGCCGTGACCAGCGCCCAACGCATCAGCTCGACCATGTCGCCGTGCTGCGTGTCGGTGGCCAGTGCCATGTTGACGCCGGCACGCTGGAGCATCGGCGTGGGGGCGAGTCGGCCGGAGGTGGCATTGCACTTCGGGATGTGCACCGCATGCGCGCCGGCCGCGGCCATCTTCTGCGCGTCCGCTTCGGTGACGTAGATGCAGTGGCCGCCCATCAGTCGCTCGTTGAGCAGGCCGACGTCGGCCAGCACCTCGGTCGACGTGCGGCCGCTGCGCTCGCGCACGCGGTCGACCTCGACCTGGCTCTGGCCCAGGTGCGTGCTGACCGTCAGGCCGTGCGCCGCCGAGGCGACCGCGACCTCCCTCAGGAAGCCGTCGGAGCAGGTGTCGACGGCATGCGCCGCCAGGTTGACGCGCACCCGCGGGTGGCCGGCCCAGCGCGCATGCAATGCCAGGCCGGCGTCGAGCGTCTTGCGGCCGATGGCCGGGTCGTGGTGCCAGTCGCCGTGGGCCACGCGGGCGAAGTCGACATCGTGGATGCGCCAGCTCGGGCACAGGCGCATGCCGAGTTCGACCATCGCGTCGGTGCCGACGTCGGCATGCACGAAGTTGTCGCCGATCACGGTCGAGCCAAACAGCAGCGCCTCCAGCGCACCCAGCCGCGCCAGCGCGCGGGCCTGCGACGGGTTCACGTGGGTGCCCTTGGGAATCCCAGGCGTGTACGACGGCGCGAAGCCCAGGTCGGCCGCCACGCCGCGCACCATCGTCAGGATGCTGTGCGTGTGGACATTGACGAAGCCCGGCGTGACGAAATGACCGGGCAGGCGCAGCGTGCGCGTGGCCGTGTATTGCGCCGGTGGCTGTGCGTCGAGCCAGGTAATGCGGCCGTCGCGGATGCCGATGGCACTGTCGCGGATCTCGGGTCGATCCGGGTCGGCCGTCAGCGCGATGGCATCGAGCAGCAGCAGATCGAAGAAGTGAACGGAGGATGCGGTGTTTTCCATGCCCTTGCCGAAGCAATGGCCGTGCCGCGTTTTGTATCCAATCGTCCGGCGGCCTCAGCCGAGCAGGACTTCAGCCAGATCGATCTCGGGCTCGTCCTCGACATGCAGGTTCAGCGACTTCTCGATGTGGTGCAGGTGGTCGGTCATGAGCGCCACGGCGACCTTCTTCTGGCCCTTCTCGATCGCATCGATGAGCAGCGTGTGCTCGTCGTTCGGACAGGCCGCCACGGTAGGCGCCTCGAAGGTGAGGATGGCCAGGCAGGTCAGCGGCGTGAGCTCGCGCATCATGCGCGCCATGATGCTGCTGCCCGACAGTTGCGCCAGCTGCACGTGGAACTCGCCCGACAGCCGCACGGCCGCGCGGCGATCGCCCACGTTGTGGGCCTGCTGCTCGCGCTTGACCAGCGCGCGCAACTGCTTGATGGCCGTGGGCGCCTTGCCCTCGGCGATGCGGTCGATGAGCCGCAGCACCACCGCCGGCTCCAGCGTGCGGCGCACCTCGAGCACGTCGTGCGCCTCGTCCACGCTGGGCGTGGTGACGAAGGCGCCGCGGTTGGGAATGAGCGTGACCAGCTGCTCCACCGCCAGCCGTTGCAGCACGCCGCGCACCTGCGTGCGGCTCACCGAGAACAGCTCGGCCACGCGCTCTTCCGACAGCTTGGTGCCGGGCAGCAGGCGGTGTTCGACCACGGCTTCGTAGATGCGTTCGTAGATGTCGGCCTTGGACGCCGTCTTGGACGACGGCTTCAGGGCGCGGCGGGACGTGGAGATGGCCATGGTGCGGCTGTGTTCGGGAAGAGGTGCGACAGAGGCCGGATGGTACCCAGAAGGCCGTGGCGCCGTCGGCATCAGTGCAATTCGCCGAACAGGCTGCCCCAGCCGACGACCCGGCGCGTGTCGACGCCGCACACGCGCAGCGCCTTCCACACCGCGGTGCTCACCGTGTCGTAGATCGGGATGCCGAGCTCGGCTTCCAGCGCCGGCACCAGGTGCGCCGCGCGCAGGTTGGTGCAGAAGGTGCTGATGCATTGCGGCGACGCCTGGGCGACCTCGCGCACCATGCGCGTGATCTCCTCCGGCGTGACTTCCGCGAACTCGAAGTTCACGTGATGCCCCAGGTGCCGCTCCGCGACGCAGTCGTAGCCGTTGACGCGGTAGTTCTCGACGATGCGCGCCTGCACGTCCGCCAGGTAGGGCGTGGCCAGACCGAAGCGCTTTCGGCCCGACAGCTGCATCGCTTCGTTGAAGGCCAGCACCGAGGTACAGGCCGGAATGCCCGTCTCTTCGGTGATGCGCGCGCACAGCGCCTCGTCCGCCTCGAAGCCGAGCCAGCCCGACGAGGTGCCGTTCCACGCGATCACGTCGACCCGCGCGTCCGCCAGCAGCCGCGCCGCCTCGAGGATCGGCGCGATGTCGAACTGCCCCAGCGCCTGCGAGCGCAGCGAGATCTCCGTCACGCGAAAGCGCGCGAAATGCGCCGACACCTCGCGCAGGCCCGCGACCATCGCCGAGGTGATCGGCTCCAGCGCGGTGTTGGACGAGGGCGTCAGCATGCCCAGCAGAACACGTTTCATCCTCAGACTTTGACCTCGCGGTTGAAGCGGTCGATGTATTCCGCGCGGCGCGGGTTGAGCTTGGCCCAGTCGACGCCGTTCATGGTCTCGATGTCGGCCATGTTCTTGGCGTAGGCCTGCAGGCCGGGGCTGAACACGGCCTTGGTGCTCACGGGCGCGACGAAGTACGGCGCGGCCGCCATCTGCGTCTGTACCTCGGGGCTGAGCGCCGCGTTGATGTAGGCTGCGGCGAGATCAGGATTCTTCGTGTTCTTCACGATGTGCATCACGCTCTTGATGTGGATCCAGCCGGTGTCCGGCTTGGCCAGCGCGACCGGCACGCCCTTGCCCTGCAGGTCGCCCACGTTGTTGTTGTAGTGCACCGAGATATCGATCTGGCCCTGCTGAAACAACGTCGCGAGCGAGCCCGGGTTGCTGGCCACTGCGCTCACGTTGGGCATCAGCTTCTTCACGAAGGCGAAGGCCGGCTCGAGGTTCTCTTCGCTGCCGCCGTTGAGGCGCGCGATCTCGACCATCCAGGCCGACATCAGCGTCGAGCCCATGCCCGCCAGGCCGACGCGGCCCTTGTACTCGGGCTTGAGCAGGTCGTTCCACGAGCGTGGCGGGTTCTTGATCTTCTCGGTGTTGTAGGCGATGCCGATGATCTGGCCCGAGACGAAAACGCCGAGCCCACGCGGGTCGACCAGCTTGCTCGGCACGTCCTTCAGGTAGGGCATCTTGTCGGCCGGGATCTTCTCGAAGATGTCTTGCGACAGCGCGGCCAGGTAGGGCCCCTCGTCCAGGATGATGACGTCGAAGGGCGGGTTGGCCTTGGACGCCACCACCTTCGACACGGTGTCGACCGCCAGAGAAGACACCAGGTTGGTCGATGCACCGGTGGCCTTCGCGAAGGCCGGCAGCAGGATGGCGCGGTGCGCCGATTCCCAGGCGCCCGGGTAGGTGGTCGCAGAGATCGACTTGGCCTGCGCATGCGAGAGGCCGGTGTGCAGCGCCAAGTGGGCGGCGCCGACGCCGGCGGCCCCTTGCAGCAGTTGGCGGCGGGACAGTGACGTGCTCATGGAAATCCTTTGTGCAACAAAACCTGCGGTCCAGGCAGTGCATCTGTGCGCAATCTTCATGCCATGGCCGCATCCGCCTGCGAGGCCTCTGCTCGATGAAAGAAGACCACCACGACGGTGCGCGCTCATGCGCCAACTTGGCACGGATCGCACCATTTGTGCACAACCGATCATGTGATTGTGTCCAATCTGAAAGCGGTTTGTGCCCACGCCAGGCCGCACCCGGATCGATCCCCGCGTGGCACGCTTCTTGAGTCGTCGAAGGCATCGCGGCCCATCCCGGCGCTGCGCCAGCAGGTTGTTCACGCATGCCAACTCCCGTTCGCGCGCCCGGCGTCGACGTCGTTCTCGACCAGATCCATCACCGCTATGCCGGCGCCACCGCGGTCGAGTCGGTGTCGCTCGACATCCCGGCCGGCGAGCTGGTCGCCCTGCTCGGACCGAGCGGCTGCGGCAAGACCACGCTGCTGCGCATTGTGGCCGGCCTGTTGCGCCAGACCGGCGGCAGCGTGCGCATCGGCGCCGAGGTGGTCGATGCACTGCCCACCAACGAGCGCGGCGCAGGCATCGTGTTCCAGAACTACGCGCTCTTTCCCCACATGACGGTCGAGGCCAACGTGGGCTACGGCCTGCGCGCACGCGGCGTGGCGGCAGACGAGGTGCGCCGCACGGCCGCCGAGATGCTGGCGATGGTCCGCATGGACGCCTTCGGCAAGCGCTACCCGCGCGAGCTCTCGGGCGGCCAGCAGCAGCGCGTGGCCCTGGCCCGCACGCTGGCCGTGCGGCCGCGCGTGCTGCTGCTCGACGAACCCTTCGCGGCGCTCGACAAGAACCTGCGGCTCGACATGCAGATCGAGATCAAGCGCATCCAGCGCGAGCTGGGCATCACCACCCTGCTCGTCACGCACGACCAGGACGAGGCCATGTCGATGGCCGACCGCATCGCCGTGATGAACGCCGGGCGCGTGGAGCAGTTTGATACGCCCGAAGCCATCTACGACCGCCCGTCGACGCTGTTCGTCGCCACCTTCATCGGCACCGCCAACCTGCTGAACGGCCGGCTGGCGCTCAGCGGCGAACGCGGGTTCGCGGTGGCCTGCGAGGGCGGTGGCTCACTCGCCCTCGCCCGTCCTGCGCCTTGTTCACGCGTCGGCAACGTGGTGGTCGCTGCGCGGCCCGAGCACCTCGCGCTGGGTGCGCGTACCGAGGGCGCATTGCCCGCCACCGTCGAGATGGTGCTGCCGCTCGGGCCGTCGCTGGTGTACGAATTGCTGCTGGCCAACGGCAAAACCGTCAAGGTCACGCAGCCGCGCAACGCCGAGCTGCACCGCTACGCCGCTGGCGACCTGGTCGGCGTGAGCCTCCGTCCGGGTTCACCGGCCGGCGTCTTCGCGGGTTGACGCCGATGAGCGCCACTGCATCCTCGTCGCGCACCGGCTCCGCACTGCCGCTGGCGCTGCCGCTCGGCCTCTTCTTCGTCGCCTTCGTGTTGGCGCCGATGCTGCTGCTGGCGTGGGTCAGCCTGCACAACGACGCAGGCATGACGCAGGCCGGCGTCGGCCAGTACGCCAAGTTCCTGACCGACGGCTTCAACCTGGCGGTGCTCGGCAACACCCTGTGGCTGGGCCTGGAGGTCACGGTGCTGACGATCCTCATCGGCTTTCCGCTGGCCTATCTGTACACGCAGGCGCCGGGCCGCTGGCAGGGGCCGCTCATGCTGCTGATCATCCTGCCGCTGCTGACCAGTTCGGTGGTGCGCACCTTCGCGTGGGTGGTGATCCTCGGCCGCCAGGGGATCATCAACACCGCCCTGCACGACCTCGGGCTGATCGCGGAGCCGATCAAGCTGCTCTACACGCCCGGCGCCGTCGCCATTGCGCTCGCACAGATCGAACTGCCGCTGATGGTGCTGCCGCTCATCACGGCGCTGATGAACCTCGACGCCAACCTGCGCCAGGCATCGCTCGCGCTCGGCGCGGGCCACTGGCGCACCTTCTGGCAGGTGACGCTGCCGCTGTCGATGCCAGGCCTGCTGGCGGGTTCGCTGCTTGTTTTCGCGTCCAGCGTGAGCGCCTTCGTCACACAGACGCTGGTGGGCGGCGGGCAGCAGATGTTCATGCCCTTCTACATGTACCAGCAGGCCATCCAGGCCAACAACTACCCCTTCGCCGCCGCCATCGCGATGCTGCTGCTGGTGTGCGTGCTGGCGGTGGTCGTGGCCATCAATGCGCTGGGGCGCCGCAGCAAGGGGTTCGTGCATGCCTGAAGAATTCGTCTCGGGCTCGCTGCGCGATCGCGTCGGCGCCCATCCGCGTGCTGCGGAGTCACTGCGCGGGGCCATCGAGCGGCGGTCGTTCTGGGCCGTGTTCGGCCTGCTCGGCCTCTTCGCCGGCGTGCTGCTGCTGGCGCCGACGGTCGTCGTGCTCATCACCTCCTTTACCAGCGGCTACTCGCTGAAATTCCCGCCCCCCGGCTATTCGAGCCGCTGGTACCAGGCGCTGTGGCACGAATCGCCGGAGCTCATCGATGCCTTCGTGCTGTCGATCGAGCTGGCCGCCATCGCGACCGGCATTTCGATCGTGCTGGCCGTGGCCGCAGCGCTGGCATTGGCGCGGCGGCGCGAGGCCTGGGCACGCGTCGCCGAATCGGTGCTGCTGTCGCCGCTGATGCTGCCTGCGCTGGCCATCGGCCTGTCGCTGCTGATGCTGTTCAACCTGGCGGGCACGGGCCTGTCCTTCGGCACGCTGGTGATCGGGCATGTGGCCATCACCACCCCGTACGTTCTGCGCACGACTGCTGCGAGCCTGCTGCAGATGGACGGCAGCCTGCTGGAGAGCGCACGGTCGCTCGGCGCCCGGCCTTTCTACGTGTTCCGTACCATCACGCTACCGCTCATCGCGCGCGGCATCGCGGCCGGCGCCTTCATCGGCTTCATGTATTCCTTCGACAACGTGGCGGTGTCGCTCTTCCTGTCGGACGCACGCAGCGAAGTGCTGCCGATCCGCATGTGGCACATCATCGAATCCAATCTCGACGTGCGCGCCGCCGCGGTGTCCGGCGTGCTGATCGCCGCGACGCTGGTGCTGATGGTGGTGATGGAGCGCGTGGCCGGCATCTCGCGGCACTTCCGCTGATGCGCGCTGCAGCCTCAATCGGGCCGAACGGCGTCGCCGCCCCAGCGCAGGCGCAGCGCGAGGTACTCGTCCTCCAGCACGCCGTCACGCAGTTCGAGGTCGAAGCCGGTCATGTGGCAGAAGGCCTCGATGCTGTAGTCGCTGAGGTCGGAGCGCCGCAGCCGCGCATGGCGCAGGCCCAGCACCAGGCTGCGGATGCCGCCGAGCTTCAGCGCGCCCGCGCACATCGGGCACGGTTCCATCGTGCAGTAGAGCGTGGCGCCGCGGGCCGCGTCGGGCCCGTGCTGCTCGAAGGCATCGCGCAACGCCTCGGGCTCGGCATGCGCTGTGACGTCGCCGCGCGTGACCTGGCGGTTCTGCCCGCGGCCGAGCAGCTGTCCGTCTTTCACCAGCACCGCGCCGGTCGGCCAGTCGCCACGTGCGTAGGCGTCGCGCGCCTCGGTCAACGCCAGCTGCATCCAGCGCTCATCGTCTTCGGGGCCATCGGAGCGGGTCATGGTGGTCGTCCTTTCGCGGATTCAGGAGCAATGAGATGAACAAGAACAGCAAGAAGCGAACGCTGCTGCGCAACGCACGCGCGCTGCTCGGCGATGCACTGGCCTTCGACGGGCAGCTGCGCGACGTGCTGATCGAGGGCGACCGCATCGTCGCCATCGAAGCCGCCGGCACGCTGGGCGCGGCGGACCACGTCATCGACCTGCGCGATCACCTGCTGGTTCCCGGCCTGATCAACGGCCACCAGCATTCGCATGAGCATTTTCAGCGCGGCCGCACCGAGAACCTGCCGCTCGAACTGTGGATGCACCTGGTGCGAACCCGCACCCCGGTCAAGCTGACGCCGCGCCAGGTCTACCTGCGCACGATGATCGGCGCGATCGAGTCGCTGCGCACCGGCTGCACCACGCTGGCCGACGACACCGCGCTCGGTGCGGCCATCGACCGCGAGCGCATCGATGCGGCCCTGCAGGCCTACGATGACGCGGGCATCCGCGCGCTGGTCGGCTTCGCGATGATGGACAAGCCCATCGTCGACAACTTTCCCTTCGTCGAGAAGCATGTGCCGGCCGCGCTGGCGGCCGAACTGCGTGCCGCGTCGCGCCCGGCGCCCGACGCCCAGCTGGCGCTTGTGCGCGACCTGGCGCGCGAGCGCCATCCGCAGTCCAACCGTGTCGGCGTGCTGGTGTCGGCCTCGGCCCCACAGCGCTGTACCGAGCCCTTCCTGCAGGCCGTGCGCGGCCTGGCCGACGACCTGGCGCTGCCGGTGATCACGCATGTGCAGGAGACGCGGCTGCAGGTCGTCACCGGCCAGCTGTTCTTCGGCTGCCCGATGGTCGAGTACCTCGATCGCATCGGCTTCCTCAAGCCGGCGACGAGCCTGATCCATGCCGTCTGGCTCAACCCACGCGAGATCGACGCGCTGGCGCGCACCGGCGCCACGGCGCAGCACAACCCCTGGAGCAACCTGCTGCTGGGCTCCGGCGTGCAGCCGGTGCGCGAGCTGCTTGACGCGGGCGTCAACGTGAGCCTGGGCTCCGACGGTTCCTGCTCGACCGTGACGGTCAACATGCTCAACGTGCTGGGCAGCGCGGCGGCGGTGTCGAAGCTGCGCGGCGACGAACACACGCGCTGGCTGTCGGCGCACGAAGCGCTGCATGCCGGCACGCTGGCGGGTGGGCGCGCGCTGGGCTT
>CALRYR010000066.1:0-12162 GCA_943372425.1 Variovorax sp. YR752
TCTCGCTCGGTGGCCTGGGCTGCTTCGACGAGCACGGCATCTTTCCGATGAACGTGCTGCGCCACGGTGGCCAGATCTACGGCTACACCTGCGGATGGAACCGCCGCGTCTCGGTCTCAGTCGACACCGGCGTCGGCCTCGCCGTCAGCCACGACGATGGGCTGACTTTCGAGCGCATGGGCGCAGGGCCGGTGCTCAGCGCCTCGCTGCACGAGCCCTGCCTGGTCGGTGACGGCTTCGTGAAAGTGATCGGTGGCACCTTCCACATGTGGTACATCTTCGGCACGGGCTGGAAGCGATTCGCGCCAGACGCCCCCGCCGATCGAACCTACAAGATCGGCCATGCGGTGTCGACGAACGGCATCGACTGGGTGAAGGAAGAGGCGCGACAGATCATCGACGACCGTCTGGGCGCAGACGAAAGCCAGGCGTTGCCGACGGTCGTGGAGATCGGCGGGCGGCACCACATGTTCTTCTGCTTCCGCGAGTCCTTCGATTTCAGACAGGCGAACAAGCGCGGCTATCGCATCGGTCACGCCTACTCCGACGACCTGCTGAACTGGACGCGCGATGATGCGAACCCACAGCTCGACATCGGCGACGGCGAATGGGACTCGGAGATGCAGTGCTACCCGCATGCATTCGAATGCGACGGCCGCTTCTACCTGCTCTACAACGGCAACGAATTCGGCCGTCACGGCTTCGGCCTGGCGGAGATCGAGGCATGAGCGAAACGGTCGACACGGCGATGAACCAAGCCAACGAGGCACAGATCGCCGAGCACCTGCGCCGCTGCGATGCAGACTTCGTTCCGCCCCTCACCGATCGGATCGAACTCGACAGCTATGCCCGCAAGCTGGCATCGAAGGCCGAGCGATTCGAGGCATGGGCCGGCGATGCACTCGTCGGGATGGTCGCGATCTATTGCAACGACACCGAGCGCCACACCGCCTTCATCAGCAGCGTCAGCGTGCTACGGAACTGGCAAGGGCAGCGGATTGCCTCGCGGTTGCTCGATGAAGCGATCGAACACGCCAGAGCGGTGGGCTTCGAGCGCCTCGAACTCGAAGTGGACCGCGCCAACATGCACGCCATCCATCTGTACGAAAAGACGAACTTCATCGCTGGGCCGGTCCACGGCCGTTCGATGACCATGCACCTGGACATCTAAGGAAGCCACCATGAGCGCTCAGCGCAACTACGACGTCGAGATCCGCGACACCGCCGACCACCAGTACGCCTACGGCTTCGATTTCGACGTCATGCACCCGTTCATGATTCGTTCGTTCGAGCCCTTCTTCAACACCGGCAGTCTTTTGGAACTGGGCAGTTTCAAGGGCGATTTCACCCGGCGATTCGTCCCGTATTTCGACGATGTGACCTGCGTCGAGGCCTCCGGCATTGCCCTGGAAGCGGCCCGGCAGAAGCTCGGCGACAAGGTGCAGTTCGTGCACTCGCGCTTTGAAGCGGCAACGCTTCCCAAGCGCTACGACAACATCGTGCTGACGCACGTGCTGGAGCACATCGACGACCCCGTGCGCCTGCTCAGGCGCATCAACGACGAATGGCTCGCCGAGGGTGGACGCTTCTTCCTGGTCTGCCCGAACGCCAACGCGCCATCGCGCCAGATCGCCGTCAAGATGGGCCTGATCACGCACAACGCCGCAGTCACGCCGGCCGAGGCCGAGCATGGGCATCTGCGGACGTACGCGCTCGACACGCTGGAGCGCGATGCGGTGGCGGCGGGCCTGAGGATCGTGCACCGCTCGGGCATCTTCTTCAAGGCACTGGCGAACTTCCAGTGGGACCAGCTGCTGTCGACATCCATCATCTCCAAGGAGTACCTGGAAGGGTGCTATCAGCTGGGGCAGCAGTACCCGGACCTGTGTTCGAGCGTCTTCCTGATGTGCGAAGCGGGCCCGGCATCGCGCAAATAGATAGCCGCCGCGCAAAGCAAAAGGCCCGCCTTCTCACGAAGGCGGGCCTTTTGCTTGTCGAGAGACGCCGGCACACGGCCGGCCGTCACTCACATCATTCAGCGGCTGGGCTTGAACGCACGCTTCGCCGCGTCGCGCGGCACGAACACCTTGCCGCCGCCGGCTGCGCCACGCGGGCCGCCGAAGCCTTCGTTGCGCGGTGCGAAGCTGTCGCCACGCGGCGCAAAGCCTTCGCCACGGGCCGGGCCGCCGGCGCCGCGCGGTGCGCTGTCGCCCCAGCCCGGCTTGCGGCCGAAGCCACCGCCGCCTTCGTCACGGCCGCCGCCGAAACCGGCATTGTGGCCATGGTGCGGGCGGGCACCGGGTGCCGCGCCGCGCGGACCGCGGTCGTTGAAGTTGCTGGCGCCGGCATAGCCGCCACCATTGCCACCGCGCGGACCGGCACCACCGCCGCCGAACTTGCGCTCGCCACCACGCGAGTGCGTGTCACGACCACCACCGCCGAAGTTGCCTTGCGGACGCGATTGCGGCATGCGTTGCTGGGGCTCCAGGCCGGGAATCGTCTCGGCCTTGAACTGCTGGTGGCTGTAGTGCTCGATGTCCATGATCTTGCGGCGATCGCGGAACTCGGCGAACGTGACGGCGATGCCGTCGCGACCGGCACGGCCGGTGCGGCCGATGCGGTGGGTGTAGTCCTCGGCCTTCATCGGCAGGCCGAAGTTGAAGACGTGGGTGATGGTCGGCACGTCGATGCCGCGGGCGGCGACGTCGGTGGCCACCAGGATCTGCACCTGGCCCTGGCGCAGCGCCATCAGGCGGCGGTTGCGCAGGCCCTGGCTCAGGGCACCGTGCAGCGCGACCGCGCTGAAGCCGTCCTGCTGCAGGTCGTTGGCGAGGCCGTCGCATTCGACTTGCGTGCTGGCGAACACGATGGCCTGGTTGATCGTGGTGTCACGCAGCCAGTGGTCGAGCATCTTGCGCTTGTGCTGGGTGTTGTCGGCCCAGAACAGCACCTGCTTGATGTTCGCGTGCTTCTCTTGCGGCGAGTCGATCTGGATCTTCTGCGGCTGGCGCATCACACGGGTCGCGAGCTGCTGGATGCGCGGCGCGAAGGTCGCGCTGAACATCATCGTCTGCTTGCGCTCGATGGTGAGCTGGTTGACTTCGGCCAGGTCGTCGGCGAAGCCGAGGTCCAGCATGCGGTCGGCTTCGTCGACCACGAGGAAGCGCACCTGGTCGAGCTTGATCTGCATCGAGCGTTGCAGGTCGAGCAAGCGGCCCGGCGTGGCGACCACGAGGTTGGCGTTCTGCAGCTTGGCGATCTGCAACTGGTAAGGCATGCCGCCCACCACGCTGGCGACGCGCAGGCCACGGCAATGCTTGACCAGGTCGATGGCGTCGTGCGCCACCTGCTGGGCGAGCTCCCGCGTCGGGCACAGGATCAGGGCGCCAGGGGTGGCAGCCTTGAAGTTGCGGTTGCTGGTCGGGTCCTTGCGCTTGGCCTTCTTCGGCGGCGCTTCGCCACGGGCGATGGCCTCGGCAGCGAGGCGGTCGGCTTCGGCCTTGAGCGCAGCGGCGGCTTCGGCTTCTTGCGCGAGCAGCGTGTGCAGCACGGGCAGCAGGAAGGCGGCGGTCTTGCCGCTGCCGGTCTGGCTGGACACCAGCAGGTCGATGAAGCGCGCATTGCCTTCGTCGGAGCTGGTCATCGCCAGCGGAATGACCTTTTCCTGGACGGAGGTGGGTTGCTCAAAGCCGAGGTCGGCCACGGCGGCGACCAGCTCGGGCGCCAGGCCCAGCATGACGAAGCCGTTGGGCTTCTTCGGGGCTTCGGCTTCGGGCGCGGCGTCGTCGGCCAGGTCGAGCACGACGATGTCGTCGGATGCGGACACGGAAGCAGTGGTGGATTCACCGGCCACGGCGAATTCTTCGGATTGCACAGGCGCGAAATCGCCCTGCGCTTGGATGTAAGCGTCGGTCATAGAGATAGCTCATACGCGAGCGCTGCCGTAGGCGGCGCCCCGTCGGGTGGTTAAAAACATCAACCATCCAACGACATTCAGCAAGAGCTACGACCGGGGGTCTGCCTTGGCTGCGGCCCGTTCATCGGGCGCGGTGTGCAAGATAGGGAGATGCGAGAAACGCTGCACTGTGCAGCGAAGCCCGAGATTATGACACGGGCTCGGGTTTTTACCTAATCTTCAAGACGAAGGAAGGTCTTGCGGTAGTGCGCCAGCTCCTCGATGGACTCGTGCACGTCGGCCAGCGCGGTGTGCGCCTGCTGCTTCTTGAACGCGTTGTACGCGGCAGGCTTCCAGCGTTTGGCCAGTTCCTTCAGCGTGCTCACGTCGAGGTTGCGGTAATGGAAGTAGGCCTCGAGCTTGGGCATGTACTTGACCAGGAAGCGGCGGTCCTGGCCGATGGTGTTGCCGCACATCGGCGAGCCCTGCTTGGGGATGTAGCGACCGATGAACTCGATGAGCTGCTTCTCGGCCTCGGCCTCGTCGACCGTCGACGCCTTCACCTTGTCAATCAGGCCGCTGCGGCCGTGCGTGCCCTTGTTCCAGCTGTCCATGGCGTCGAGTACGGCGTCGCTCTGGTGAATCACGAAGACCGGGCCTTCGATGCGCACCGACAGGTCGGAACTGGTCACCACCACGGCGATCTCCAGCAGGTGTTCTTTCTCCGGGTCCAGGCCACTCATCTCGCAATCGAGCCAGACCAGGTTCTGGTCGCTTTTCTTCAGCACGGGGACGGGGGCGGCGGTATTCGATTCGGCGGTTTCAGGCATCGGGCGATTGTCGTCGATGGTGCCCCTGCACCGCGCAGGCCCGTCGATGCGGGGGCTAAACTCGGCGCGCCATGTCCGATGCACTCACCTTCACCTATGCGTTCGCCGCTGCCCTGATCGCCGGCCTGGCGGTGAAGTTCTGGCTGGCCTCGCGCCAGATCCGCCACGTGGCCCGCCACCGCGGCACGGTGCCCGCAGCCTTCGCCAGCACCATGACGCTGGACGCCCACCAGAAGGCGGCCGACTATACGATCGCCAAGAGCCGCTTCGGCCTGGTGGAGATGGCCTGGAGCGCGGCTGTCCTGCTGGCGTGGACGCTGCTCGGCGGCCTCGATCTGCTCAACAAGGTGCTGCTCGCGGGGCTCGGTGGCGGCATGGTGCAGCAACTGGCATTGCTGGTTTCCTTCGCGCTGATCGGCGGCCTGCTCGACCTGCCCTTCACGCTGTGGCAGACCTTCCGGCTGGAGGAACGCTTCGGCTTCAACAAGATGACCTTCAAGCTATGGCTGGCCGACATGGTGAAGGGCACGCTGATTGGCACGCTCATCGGCCTGCCGATCGCCGCACTCATCCTCTGGCTGATGGGCGCTGCGGGCGGCCTGTGGTGGCTCTGGGCCTGGGCCGTGTGGATGGGCTTCAACCTGCTGCTGATGCTGGTCTATCCCACGTTCATCGCCCCGCTCTTCAACAAGTTCAAGCCACTCGACGACGCGACCCTGCAGGCCCGGGTGACGGCCTTGATGCAGCGCTGCGGCTTTGCGGCCAAGGGGCTGTTCGTGATGGACGGCAGCCGTCGCAGCGCGCACGCCAATGCCTATTTCACCGGCTTCGGTGCCAGCAAACGCGTGGTGTTCTACGACACGCTCCTGCGCCAGCTCAACGCCGGCGAGGTCGAGGCCGTGCTGGCCCACGAGCTGGGCCACTTCAAGCGCCGCCATATCGTCAAGCGCATGGCGGCGATGTTCGCTCTGAGCCTGGCCGGCTTCGCGCTGCTGGGCTGGGTGTCGGGCCAGTCGTGGTTCTACGCCGGCCTGGGCGTGCAGCCCAACATGGGTGCGCCCAACAACGCGCTGGCGCTGCTGCTCTTCATGCTCGCCGTGCCGGTCTTCACCTTCTTCGTGGCGCCGCTGCCGGCCTGGCTCTCGCGCAAGCACGAGTTCGAGGCCGATGCCTACGCGGTGGCGCAGACCAGCGGTACCGACCTGGCCGCCGCGCTGCTCAAGCTCTACCAGGACAATGCGTCGACGCTCACGCCCGACCCGCTGTTCGTCCAGTTCTATTACTCGCACCCGCCGGCCTCCGAGCGCCTTGCGCGCATGGCCGCGGCCTGACCTCCGGAGATCATCTTCATGCCCACCACCAGCATGCTCAGCTTCAAGGACTGGAAGTCCACGCCGCGGCGCGCCCTGAGCGCCACCGAGATCGTGAGCGCCCTCGCCCGCCTCGACGGCTGGAAGCTCACCGGCAACGATGCCGATGTCGCCATCGAGAAGACCTACACCTTCGCCAACTACTTCGAGACCATCGCCTTCGTGAATGCGCTGGCGATGGTGGCGCACCGCTTCGACCACCACCCGGACCTGTCGGTGCACTACAACCGCTGCGTGGTGCGCCTCAACACGCACGATGTGTCCGGCATCTCGCAGACCGACCTCGACTGTGCAGCGCAGGCCGACGCGTTGCTGGCCGCCGCATGACCGGGGAACGCGCGCTTGGCTAAGCAACGCGGCGCCGCAGCCGAAGCGGCCCTGCGCGAAGGCCTGGTCGTCGCGAGCCATGGCCGCCATTGCCTGGTCGAGACGCCCGAAGGCGAGCGCCTGATCTGCCACCCGCGCGGCAAGAAGAGTCAGGCCGTCGTCGGCGACCGCGTGCGCTGGCAGGCCAGCGAGGACGAAGGCACGATCGAGCAGGTGGTGGAACGCAAGAACCTGTTCTATCGGCAGGACGAGATCCGCACCAAGTCCTTCGCGGCCAACCTCGATCAGGTGCTGATCCTCATCGCCGCGGAGCCCGAGTTCTCGGAACACCAGCTGGCGCGCGCACTGATCGCGGCCGAGGCCGAGCACATCACGCCCATCATCGCGCTCAACAAGAGCGACCTGGTCGTGCCCTTCGAGCGCGCCTGGGCGCGGCTCGCGCCGTACCGCCGCATGCACCAGGGCGTGCTGCCGCTGTCGCTCAACGCGTCGGCCGACGTCGACCGCGCGACGCTGCTGAAGCTGCTCGACGGCAAGACGACGCTCGTCCTGGGCCCCTCTGGGGCGGGCAAGAGCACGCTCACCAACCTGCTGGTGCCGGGCGCGTCGGCATTGACCAACGAGATTTCCTACGCGCTGAATTCCGGCAAGCACACGACCACCAGCACCACGCTGTACTGGGTCGACGCCGAACGCCGCACGGCGCTCATCGACTCCCCCGGCTTCCAGGAATTCGGCCTCAACCACATCGAGCCGATGCAACTCGCGCGGCTGATGCCCGACATCGCCGAGCATGCGAACGACTGCAAGTTCTACAACTGCACGCACCTGCACGAGCCGGGCTGCGGCGTGATCGCGCAAGTCGATTCCACCACCCATGCCGGCGCGATCAACGCGACGCGCTACCGCATCTACGGCGAACTCTTCGCCGAGCTGAGCCAGAACCGCTACTGAACACTCGACCACGATGAAGGTCCTGATCTATTCCCACGCCTTCCACCCCTCGGTGGGCGGCGTCGAAACCGTGTCGATGGCGCTGGCCCAGGGCTTCGTCGCGAATGGTCTCGAGTGCAAGGTCGTCACGCACAGCCTGGCCGACGATGCGCCTTCACCCGGCCTTTCGCTCTGGCCCCATCTCGCGACCTCATCCACGGCCTCGCCCTTCGGCTTCGATGTGGTGCGTCGGCCCGGCCGAAAGCAGGTACGCGAACTCGTGCGCTGGGCCGACGTGCTGCTTTTCAACGGTGCCAGCATGCGGCTGCAACCCTGGGTGCTGTTCGCGCGGAAGCCCTTTGTCTGGGTACACGTGGGTTATCAGGCAGCCTGCATCGATGGTCTGGGCTGGGTCGACAACGCGCCCGCACCGCTCACCCCGATGGAATCGATACGCTTCCATGCACGGCGCAGCGGCTGGCCGCTGGCGCTGCGCGAGGGGCTCAAGCTGTGCATTCGGCGCGCGTTCGCCGCGGTCGCGGTCGATCGTCACGTTGCGATCACGCAGTGGATGGCGCAGGCGTTGCCGCTGCCACGCCAAGTACAGATCTACAACCCCTTCCCCATTGCGCAGTTCGCCGCGGCCGACACGGCACAGCCGGAGTTCGACTTTTTCTACATGGGCCGGCTGGTCCAGGAAAAAGGCGTGGACGTTCTGGTCCGCGCCTTCGCCGAGTTGCTGCGTCGCCATGGACCGGGTCCCCGGCTGCTGCTGATCGGCGACGGTACCGCACGACCGGCCATCGAACAGTTGGTTGCCGAACTGGGCGTGGGCGACGCCATTGTTTTCGCGGGCCGCCAATCCGGCGCGGCGCTGGTTGCATCCGTTGCACGCGGGAGCATCGGCATCCTTCCCTCGGTCTGGTACGAACCCATGGGCGGCGTGGCGATCGAGCTGATGGCCGCCGGCAAATGCCTGATCGTGTCGGGCAAAGGCGGGCTTGCCGAATGCGTGGGCGACGCGGGGTTGAGTTTCCCCAACGGCGACCATGTGGCTCTGGCCGACCGCATGCAGACGCTGCTGGAAGACCCAGCCCGCCGGACCGCGCTGTCGGCCGCGGCCCGAGAACGTGCGCAGACTTTTTTACCAGAGCGCTTCGTGGCCCGATACATCGCGCTCCTCCAAGAGGTCGTCGCGACGCACTAGCGGGAAAACAGGAGCGGGGCCGAGTCGGCCCTGGCTCAGCCGAACAGCGCAGTCAGCGCCTCCGTCAGCGTGCTGCACTGTGCGCGCGTGCCGATGCTGATGCGCAGGTATTGTTCGATGCGCGGCTGGCGGAAATGCCGTACCAGCACCGCGCTGTCGCGCAGCGCCGCCGCCAACGCGGCCGCATCGTGCGCGGGATGCCGCACGAAGACGAAGTTCGCATGCGACGGCTGCACCTCGAAGCCGAGGTCCTCCAGCTGCAGCACAAGCCCTTCTCGCGTGTCGACGACCGCATCGCGCGTCTGCCTGAACCAGACATCATCCTCCAGCGCCGCGATGGCGCCTGCACCTGACAGTCGATCGATCGGGTAGGAATTGAAGCTGTTCTTCACCCGTGTCAGCGCGTCGATCAACGAGGCCTGGCCGCAGGCGAAACCCACGCGCAGACCGGCGAGGGAGCGTGACTTCGACAGCGTCTGCACGACCAGCAGGTTCGGGTGCTTCGCGATCAGCGACACCGCGCTCTGCGCGCCGAAGTCGACGTAGGCCTCGTCCACCAGCACCACCCGCGCCGGGCAGGCGGCGAGCAGGCGTTCGATGTCGGCCAGCGGCAGCGACCGCCCAGTCGGCGCGTTGGGGTTGGCGATCACGAGCCCGCCGCAGCCCTGCGCTGCACGGGCCGCCAGCGCATCGACATCGATGCGCAAGGCGTCGTCGACCGGCTGCAGGACGCA
Organism: Variovorax sp. YR752; assembly: GCA_943372425.1. Taxonomy (GTDB): domain Bacteria; phylum Pseudomonadota; class Gammaproteobacteria; order Burkholderiales; family Burkholderiaceae_C; genus Variovorax. The sequence continues at coordinate 9,297 of CALRYR010000066.1, forward strand.
GTCGATGCCGTAGAGCTGCGCGTAGACACGGTAGAAGCTGTAGGTGACGTCGGGGAACAGCAACGGCTCGGCCTGCTGGAAGAAGGCGAAGAAGGCGTGCGCCAGCACCTCGTCGGAACCATTGCCGGCGAAGACCTGGTCGGCACGCAGCCCATGGTGCGCGGCCACAGCTTCACGCAGCGCCAGCGACTCCGGATCGGGGTAGCGCTCCAGGCCGCTGGCGGCCGCCGCCTGGATCGCGTCGAGCACGCGCGGCGACGGCGGATACGGGTTCTCGTTGGTGTTGAGCTTGACCAGGCCCTCGATGCGCGGCTGCTCGCCGGGCACGTAGGGTTCGAGCGCGCCGATGCGCGGGCTCCAGAAGGACGGAACGACGGCCATCGACAGGTGCAGCGAACCGTCAGCCCAGCAGACGCGCCAGCGTCAGCAAGGCCAGCAGCACCATCCACATCACGACCGACCGCCACACCAGGCCGACCACGCTGCGCAGATGGCCCAGATCGGGCTCGCGGCCGCCGGTGCTGCCGGTGTCGACCACCGGCTCGGACCAACCGGTGTCGGCGACCTGCGCGCCGGCCAGCGGGTCAACCGTGGCCAGCGGGCGGAGGCCGCCGCCCCCGAGCCGCACGTTCACCGCGCCGGAGGTGGCCGCCAGGATCACGCCATCGTTCGGTTGCGGGAAGCGGCTGGCGTCGTTGCGCCAGCTGTCGATCGCATCCTCAAAGCTGCCGACCACTGCGAAGCCGAGCGCCGTGACGCGCGCCGGCAGCCAGTCGACCGCCAGCCACGCCCGCTGCGCAGCCTGCTGCACCCAGACGCTGGAGGGCTGCGCCACGGCGCCGTCCTTGTGCACCCAGTAGCGGGCGACGAATTCGCTCATGCGGTAGAACACTGCGCCGGCCGGGCCCAGGCCCAAGGCGGCCAGAACGGAGAACCACGCCAGCACGCCGAACACATGGCGGTGGGCCGCAATGACCGAATGCTCGATCACGTGTCGGACGATCTCGCTGCGCGGCAGATCGGCCGCGTCCACGTGCTGCCAATGCGCCAGCAGCGAGCGCGCCAGCGGCTCGTCACTGTCTTCCAACGCATCGCGAATCCCCGTGAAATGGTGGCTGAACTGGCGGAAGCCCAGGGTGACGTAAAGCATCGCAACGCTCCACAGCACGGCGAACGGCAGCCCGAGCGTCAGCACCAGCAGCCAATGCACGCCGAGCGACAACAGCGTCGGCACGAAGACGGCGAGCCCCCAGGCGACCCAGCCATGGTGCGACTGGCCGGCATCGAAGTTGCGGCTGGTCCAGCGCGTCCAGGCCAGCACCCCCCCGTACACCGGGTTGTGCGTCGCGAGCGGGCGCACCTGCTCGATCAGCAACGCGCACAGGATGGCAAAGAAGCTCATCGTTCGATGATAGCGAGTGGTCCGCAGCGGCTTCGCAGCGATGTCGACGAGCGCGGCCGAGGCACGGGCACGACTCATGCGGATAGAAAGCGGTAGAGGTTGCGCAGCATGCCGGCGGTTGCACCCCACACGAAGCGCTCCTGCGGCCCGTCCTGGTAGGGCATCGAAAACCATTGCCGCGCATTGAGGCCTTCGCCCACCATCGCATGGCGCCGGTGGTTCGCAGGGTTCATCAGATGCGTCAGCGGCACTTCGAAGGCATCGGCCACTTCCGACGGACTGAGCGTGAGGCGGAAGCCCGGCTGCACCAGCGCGATGACCGGCGTGACGATGAACGACGTGACCGTGGTGTACGTCGGCAGGCTGCCCAGCACCTCGATGTAGTCGGCCGACAGGCCCACCTCTTCCCAGGCTTCGCGGAGTGCAGCGGCGGCGATGTTGGCGTCCTCCGGGTCGACGCGCCCACCGGGGAAGGCGACCTGGCCCGAGTGGGTGGACATCTGCGTCGCGCGTTCGGTCAGCAGCACGGTCGGCACCTCGCGCTGCACGATCGGCACCAGGACGGCGGCACGGGCCGGCGCGCGGTCACCGATGCGGGGTTCACGGCGCAGTTCGGGGGTCCACACCGGCGGCTTCGCGAACCGGGCGCGCAGGGCCTGTGCTGTCAACTGCGCTGCCGGCACCGCGGGAAGGTCGCTGTCGATGCGCACCACCGGCACGTCGCGCGGATCGAAGGCCGCCATGGAGACGGCGTTGATGGGTTCGATCGGGGCGATGGCTTCCATGGCGGACAGGGTGGGATTCAAGGGCAAACGAACGATGGCTTCGAGAGATACAACGGAGATACAACGCGGGAGCGCACGAAACGACAGACAGCACGTCCCGGCCGCGCGTCGCCAAGCCATGCAAGTGCCACGCCAAAATGCGAAAAGCCGCCCGGTTCGGCGGCTTTTCGCGAGGCATGGGAGAGACGCAACTTATTGAGCGGCGGCTGCCTTCATGCGCTTGCCCGGCAGCTTTTCCTTGATGCGTGCCGAACGGCCGCTGCGCTCGCGCAGGTAGTACAGCTTGGCGCGGCGCACATCGCCTCGGCGCTTGACTTCGATGGCAGCGATCAGCGGGCTGTAGGTCTGGAACGTGCGTTCCACGCCTTCGCCGCTGGAGATCTTGCGCACGGTGAAGCCACTGTTGAGGCCGCGATTGCGCTTGGCGATCACGACGCCTTCGTAAGCCTGCACGCGCTTGCGGGTGCCTTCGACGACGTTCACGCTGACGATGACCGTGTCACCGGGCATGAAGTCGGGGATGGTCTTGCCGAGCCGGGCGATTTCTTCCTGCTCGAGGGTCTGGATGAGGTTCATGGTTTCCTGGATTCGATCGTGACCGCGCTGCACTAAAGGCGCCTTTGCATGGTCCATCATGGTTCATGCGAATGGCGCGGCCGGCCAGAGGATCGGGGAGCCA
>CALRYR010000067.1:0-12160 GCA_943372425.1 Variovorax sp. YR752
ATCATCACGCCGAAGGACGAGGAAGGCCTGGAGATCATCCGCCACTCCACGGCCCACCTGGTCGGCCACGCGGTCAAGCAGCTGTACCCGACGGCCAAGATGGTCATCGGGCCGGTGATCGACGAGGGCTTCTACTACGACATCTCGTACGAGCGTCCCTTCACACCCGAGGACATGGCGGCCATCGAGGAGCGCATGAAGGCGCTGATCGCGCAGGACTACGACGTCGTCAAGAAAGTCACGCCGCGCGCCGAGGTGATCGAGGTGTTCACGTCGCGTGGCGAGGACTACAAGCTGCGCCTGGTCGAGGACATGCCCGACGAGCAGGCCATGGGCCTGTACTACCACCAGGAATACGTCGACATGTGCCGCGGCCCGCACGTGCCGAACACGCGCTTCCTGAAGGTCTTCAAGCTCACGAAGCTGGCTGGCGCCTACTGGCGCGGCGACGCGAAGAACGAGCAACTGCAGCGCATCTACGGCACGGCCTGGGCCGACAAGAAGCAGCTCGAGCAGTACATCCAGCGCATCGAGGAGGCCGAGAAGCGCGACCACCGCAAGCTGGGCAAGGAACTCGACCTGTTCCACATCGACGAAGTGGCGCCGGGCGTGGTGTTCTGGCACCCCAAGGGCTGGGCCGTTTGGCAGCAGGTCGAGCAGTACATGCGCGCCATCTACCGCGACACGGGCTACTGGGAAGTGAAGGGTCCGCAGATCCTCGACAAGAGCCTTTGGGAGAAGACGGGTCACTGGCAGAACTATCGCGACAACATGTTCACGACGGAGTCGGAGAAGCGTGAGTACGCGCTCAAGCCGATGAACTGCCCCGGTCACGTGCTGATCTTCAAGAGCGACCTGCGCAGCTACCGCGACCTGCCGCTGCGCTACGGCGAGTTCGGCCAGTGCCACCGCAACGAGCCGAGCGGCGCGCTGCACGGCATCATGCGTGTGCGCGGCTTCACGCAAGACGATGGGCACATCTTCTGCACGGAAGACCAGATTCTGGAGGAGTGCGTGAACTACACGGCGCAGCTCCAGAAGGTGTATGCCGACTTCGGCTTCACGGACATCCTCTACAAGGTCGCGACGCGGCCCGACAACCGCGTCGGCTCGGATGAACTGTGGGACAAGGCCGAACATGCCGTGATGGAGGCGCTGCGCCGGTCGGGCGTCGACTTCATCATCTCCCCCGGCGACGGCGCCTTCTATGGCCCGAAGATCGAGTACACGCTCAAGGACGCGCTGGGCCGCCAGTGGCAGTGCGGCACGATGCAAGTGGACTTCAATACGGCCGAGCGACTGGGTGGCGAATACGTGACGGAAACGAGTGGCCGCGCGCACCCCGTGATGCTGCATCGCGCCATCGTCGGCAGCCTCGAGCGATTCATCGGCATGCTCATCGAACACCATGCCGGCGCACTGCCCGCGTGGCTCGCGCCGGTGCATGTGGCGGTGCTCAATATCAGCGAAGGCCAGGCTGACTACGCGGCGTCAGTGGCTAAAACGCTGCAGAATCAAGGGCTTAGAGTTCAGCTCGATCTGCACAACGAGAAGATAACGTATAAAATACGCAAGCATTCGTTGCAAAAGCTCCCTTATATCCTCGTCGTAGGCGACAAGGAGAAGGAAGCAGGTGCCGTCGCAGTGCGCGCCCGGGGCAATGTTGACCTCGGTGCCATGTCGGTAGAAGCGTTCTCGCAAAAGATCGCCGACGACATTCAACACAAACGCTGATTTTTTAGAGAAGTCCGTTTGTGGCGCGTGTATTCGGCGGCGACAGCTACATTTTTTGTAGCAAACTGATTGAAGGATTTCGACCATCGCTACTGCATTTCGCGACCGCCGCCACCGCGAGGAACGCCAACACCGCCTGAACCGGGAAATCATGGCCCCGGAAGTCCGCCTTGTCGGCCCGGAAAACGAGCCGTTGGGTGTCATGAGCATTTCCGAGGCTTTGCGCCTGGCCGGTGAGGCCGACGTGGACCTGGTCGAGGTGGTGGCTGCGGCCAATCCGCCGGTGTGCCGACTGATCGAGTACGGAAAGTTCAAGTACCACGAGCAGAAGAAGGCCGCCGAGGCGAAGTCGAAGCAGAAGGTCATCGAGGTCAAGGAAATCAAGTTCCGGCCCGGTACCGACGATGGCGACTACAACATCAAGATGCGCAACATCAAGCGCTTTCTTGAAGAGGGCGACAAATGCAAGATCACGCTGCGCTTCCGTGGCCGCGAGATCACGCACCAGGAGCTGGGCTTGGCGTTGCTCAATCGCATTCGCGACGAGCTGGCTGACTCGATCACGGTCGAGCAGTTTCCAAAGCTGGAAGGCCGGCAGATGATCATGATGATCGCGCCAGGCCGCAAGAAGCCCAACGGCGGCAGGCCGGCGGCTGATGCGCCCGCGTCGGCACCGGCGGCCACGGCCTGAGCGGATAGAAGAAGGTTTTGAAGGGATTTCGCGGTGGCTCTGGTCTTCGGACCGGGGCGGCGGCGAGATGAAGAAGTGTCTCGGGGCCAACAAGTCTGTGGAGTATCCGCAGCGCCTCACGAGCACAAATTAAAGGAGCATGAACATGCCCAAAATGAAGACCAAGAGCAGCGCGAAAAAACGTTTCCGCGTTCGTCCCGGTGGCACCGTCAAGCGCGGTCAAGCCTTCAAGCGTCACATCCTGACCAAGAAGACCACCAAGAACAAGCGCCATCTGCGCGGTGCAGTGACGGTTCACGAAACCAACATGGTTTCGATGGCCGCCATGCTGCCCGGCATGGGCATTTAATTCAGACGAACAGGAGTAACACATGCCTCGCGTCAAACGTGGTGTAACGGCTCGCGCCCGCCACAAGAAAGTTCTCGCCCTCGCCAAGGGTTTCCGCGGTCGCCGCGGCAATGTCTTCCGCGTCGCCAAACAGGCGGTGATGAAGGCAGGTCAATATGCCTACCGTGACCGCCGCACCAAGAAGCGCGTGTTCCGTCAGTTGTGGATCGCGCGTATCAACGCCGCGTCCCGCGAACTGGGCATGACCTACAGCCAGTTTGCCAACGGCATCCGCAAGGCCGGTATCGAGATCGACCGCAAGGTCCTGGCCGATATCGCCGTGCACGACAAGGCCGCATTTGCCGGCATCGTGGAGCAGATCAAGGCCAAGCTGGCTGCTTGATCCCGCACAGCAGGCTGTCGTTCTTCGGGGCGGTCGTCTGCGCCTACGGCACAAGGGCTGGCGCTTGAAAGAGCACCAGCCCTTTTTTATTTTCCCCTCGAAGAGATGTCATGAACGAGTTGGACTCCCTGGTCGACACCGCACGGGCCGCCTTTGCCCAAGCCAAGGCGCCCGCCGATCTCGAGAACGCCAAGGCGCTGTTCCTCGGCAAGGCTGGCCGTATCACCGAGCTGATGAAGGGCATGGCCCAGTTGCCGGTCGACGAGAAGAAGTCGCGCGGCGCAGCGATCAATGTGGTCAAGCAGGCGATCGAGTCGGCGCTGACCGAGCGCCGCCAACAACTGGCCGACGAAGAACTCGCGGTGCAACTGCGCGCCGAGTCGCTCGACGTGACCCTGCCGGGGTGTCGACCTGTCGGCGGCGGACTTCATCCAGTGAGCCGGACCCTGGAGCGCATCGAGGCGATCTTCTCGAGCATGGGCTTCGATGTGGCCGATGGCCCGGAGATCGAGAGCGACTGGCACAGCTTCACCTCGCTCAACAACCCGCCGAACCACCCCGCGCGTTCGATGCAGGACACCTTCTATGTCGACATCGACGGCGATGACGGCATTCCGTACAACCTGCGTCCACACACCAGCCCGATGCAGGTGCGCTACGCCCACCAGCACATCAAGAAGTACGCGGCCGAGTTCGAGGCGGCCGCCAAGGACACGACCGGCACGATCAAGGCGCCCGAGATCCGCGTGATCGCGCCGGGCCGCACTTACCGCGTCGACAGCGACGCCACGCATTCGCCCATGTTCCACCAGTGCGAAGGCCTGTGGCTCGGCGAGAACGTCAGCTTCAAGGACCTGAAGGTCGTCTTCACAGACTTCTGCCGCACCTTCTTCGAGAGCGACGACCTGGTGCTGCGCTTCCGTCCCAGCTTCTTCCCCTTCACCGAGCCCAGCGCCGAGATCGACATCCAGTTCCAGAGTGGCCCGCTGGCCGGCCGCTGGCTCGAGGTCGCGGGCTCTGGCCAGGTGCACCCGAACGTCGTGCGCAACATGGGGCTGGACCCGGAGCGCTACATCGGGTTCGCCTTCGGCATGGGCCCCGACCGGCTCACGATGCTGCGCTACGGCGTTAATGACCTGCGGCTGTTCTTCGACGGCGACCTGCGCTTCCTGTCGCAGTTCCAGTGATTCCGTGCGCCCGTAAACAGACATAACGAGAACAGAAGATGCAATTCCCCGAGTCCTGGTTGCGCGAGTTTTGCAACCCGCCGCTGTCCAGCGCCGAACTGGCCGAGACGCTCACCATGGGCGGTTTCGAGGTCGAAGAGAGCCGCTCCGCCGCCCCGCCTTTCAGCCAGATCGTCGTCGGCGAAATCAAGGAAGCCGTGCAACACCCCAATGCCGATCGCCTGCGCGTGTGCCAGGTCGACGTGGGGCAGGGCGCGTTGCTCAACATCGTGTGCGGTGCGCCGAATGCGCGCGTCGGCATCCGCGTGCCGACCGCCCTGGTCGGTGCCGAGCTGCCGCCGGGTGACGATGGCAAGCCTTTCCTCATCAAGCTCGGCAAGCTGCGTGGCGTCGAGAGCCAGGGCATGCTGTGCTCGGCGCGCGAGCTGAAGCTCAGCGACGACCACGGCGGCCTGCTCGAGATGGCCGCGGATGCACCCATTGGCGCCGATGTGCGCCAGGTGCTGCAACTCGACGACACGCTGCTCACGCTCAAGCTGACGCCGAACCTGGCGCATGGCCTGTCGGTCTACGGCATCGCGCGCGAGCTGTCGGCGCTCACCGGTGCGCCGCTCAAGACGCCAACCATTCCGTCCGTCACGGCAAAGCTGGCCGACACGCTGGCGGTGAAGGTGCTGGCGCCCGAACTCTGCGGTCGCTTTTCCGGCCGCGTCGTGCGCGGCGTGACCACCACGGCCAAGACGCCCGCGTGGATGGTCGACCGTCTGGCGCGCTGCGGCCAGCGCAGCGTCACGCCGCTGGTCGACATCTCGAACTACGTGATGTTCGAGTACGGCCAGCCCTCGCACATCTTCGACCTCGACAAGATCCACGGCGGCCTCACGGTGCGCTGGGGCCAGGCCGGCGAACAGCTCAAGCTGCTGAACGGCAACACCGTCATGGTCGACGAGAAGGTCGGCGTGATCGCCGATGAGCAAGCGGTCGAATCGCTCGCCGGCATCATGGGCGGCGACGCGACCGCCGTGTCGGACGACACGAAGAACATCTACGTCGAAGCCGCCTTCTGGTGGCCCGAAGCCATCCAGGGGCGTTCGCGTCGCTTCAACTTCTCGACCGATGCCGGCCACCGCTACGAGCGCGGCGTGGACCCGAGCCGCACCGTGCAGATCATCGAGCGCATCACGCAGCTCGTGATCGACATCTGCGGCGGCGAATCCGGCCCGATCGACGACCAGACGCTGCGCTTGCCCGAAGCCAAGCCGGTGACGCTGCGCGTCGCTCGCGCTGCCCGCGTGATCGGCATGCCCGTCACGCAGGCGCAATGCGTCGACGCGCTGCGCCGGCTCGGCCTGCCGATCGAGGAAGGCGAGGGCACGGTCATCGTCACGCCCGCGCCGCACCGCTTCGACCTGCTGATCGAAGAAGACCTGATCGAAGAGGTGGCGCGCCTCATCGGCTACAGCAACCTGCCGACCACCGCGCCGCTCGCGCCGATCACCGCGCGCGTGCGGCCCGAATCGCAGCGCAGCCGCTTCGCGGTGCGCCATCGCGTCGCCGCATTGGGCTACCAGGAAACCATCAACTTCAGCTTCGTCGAAGCGCACTGGGAGCAAGACCTCGCCGGCAATGCGAACCCGGTGAAGCTGCTGAACCCCATCGCCAGCCAGATGAGCGTGATGCGCTCGTCGCTGATCGGTTCGCTGCTGCAGGTGCTGAAGTTCAACCTCGACCGCAAGGCGCCGCGCGTGCGCGTGTTCGAGGCGGGCCGCGTGTTCCTGCGCGACGACACGGTCGAGACCACCGACAGCACCGTCAAGGGCATCTCGCAGCCGATGCGCCTGGCCGGCCTGGCCTGGGGTGATGCCGAGGCCGCGCGCTGGGACGGCAAGCCCCAGCGTGTCGACTTCTACGACGTGAAGGGTGACGTCGAGGCGCTGCTCGCGCCGCGCGTGCCTACCTTTGAGGTGGCCGAGCATCCGGCGCTGCATCCGGGGCGCTCCGCCCGCGTGCTCGTCGACGGCCGCGTCATCGGCGTGGTCGGCGAACTGCACCCGCGCTGGCGCCAGAAGTGGGACTTCGCGCACGCACCGATCGTGTTCGAACTCGACCTCGAGGCCCTGGCCGAGCGGCCGGTGCCGGTCGCGAAGCCGGTGCCGAAGTTCCAGGCGGTCGAGCGCGACATCGCGGTCGTCGTGGCCGAAAGCGTCACGCATGGCGCACTCATGCAAGCCATTGCGTCGGCATCGACCAGCGGCCTGCTGCGCGATGCGGTGCTGTTCGACATCTACCGGCCGCAGCCGGCACGCGACGGCACGGTCGCCGCGACCGGTGGCCTGGCCGCAGGCGAGAAGAGCATGGCCGTCCGGCTGAGCTTCCAGGGCGACGGCGCCACGCTCACCGACGAGCAGGTCGACCCCGCCGTGCGCGCGATCATCGACCGATTGGCTGCCGACTTCGGCGCGCGACTGAGAGGATGAAGGTCATGGATTTCACGCTCGAAGCCCTCGAAACGCCTGCGCTCACCAAGGCGCATCTGGCCGAACTGCTGTTCGAGCAGATCGGCCTGAACAAGCGCGAGTCCAAGGACATGGTCGAAGCCTTCTTCGAGCTGGTGTCCACGAGCCTCATCGAAGGCACCGACGTCAAGATCTCTGGCTTCGGCAACTTCCAGATCCGCGTGAAGGCGCCGCGCCCCGGGCGCAACCCGCGCACCGGCGAGGCGATCCCGATCGGCGCGCGCCGTGTCGCCACCTTCCATGCGAGTGCCAAGCTCAAGGAACAGATCCAGGGCGGCTTGGTCGACGAGGCAGAAAGCAGCGAAGAAACCACCGATCCGATCGCATGGCGCGTCGGTGTGGAATAAGTGCTTGGTGCCTCGCGCGTGCGTGGAGTAACCTCTAAGGTTTCGCGCGCACGATCTTGATTTCAATGGAGAAAACGCTTCCCCCGATTCCCGTCAAACGCTACTTCACCATCGGTGAGGTCGCCGAGTTGTGCGGGGTGAAGCCGCATGTGCTCCGTTATTGGGAGCAGGAATTCACGCAGCTACGCCCGATGAAGCGGCGCGGCAACCGGCGCTACTACCAGCACCACGAGGTGCTCATGATCCGCCGCATCCGCGACCTGCTCTACGACCAGGGCTTCACGATCAGCGGCGCACGCAACAAGCTGCAGGAGTTCTCCCAGACCGAGCGCGATCGTCGCAAGGCCGGTGGGCCGAACGGCGAAAGCGAAGTGCTGATCGACGGCGTCGAGGCGACGGACATCGATCCCGAAGAGTGGGAGGCGGCGACCCATCCATCGCCCGCGATGCAGTCGATCGCGACGACCTCCGACCACGGCCCCTGGCAACAGCTGCGCCGCGAGTTGTTCGAAATTCGCGAGCTGCTGGCCACAGGCCACTGATTCGGCCGGCTATAATTTGAGGCTTCGGTGTGTGGCGCAGCCTGGTAGCGCACTTGCATGGGGTGCAAGGGGTCGAAGGTTCGAATCCTTTCACACCGACCAATAAAACGTCCAAGGGCGTCCGGTTTAATCCACCGGACGCCCTTTTTCATTGGGGAAATTGGCGAATCGTGTCCAGAGGCATACACTGAAATCCGGTGACTGCCAGCGCCGGGCGGGGGTACAGAAGGGGGTACAAACCTCCTGAACCCCCACGATGGCGGTTTTGTACCCCCACACCTGGATGTACCCCATGCCGTTGACCGATGCCGCATGCCGCAACTCCTCCTGTCCGCCTGATCGCAAGCAGGCACGCTACGCCGACGCAGGTGGCCTCTATCTGGAAGTCTCGACCTCGGGTTCTCGCCGATGGTTCTGGAAGTTCAGGATCGAGGGGGTCGAGAAGAAATTCGCCTTGGGCTCTTATCCCGATGTGAGCCTTGCGGCGGCGCGCAAGGCGCGTGATGCGGCCAAGGCGCAGAAAGCGGCCGGCATCAACCCCATCCAGGCGAGGCAGGTCATCAAACTCAAAGCGGCCGTGAACACCGGTGACACCTTTCGAGAGACGGCGCTCGAGTGGTTCGACAAGCACCATGAGCGCTGGAGTGGTCACTACGCGACACGCGAGAAACGCAATCTCGAAAAGGACCTGTTTCCGTACTTCGCTGCTCGTCGCATCAGCGAAATTGAAGCCATCGAGTTGTTGGCGGCCCTGCGCCGTGTCGAGGAGCGTGGCGCTCTGGACGTAGCCAGCCGCGTGCTGATGACGGCACGCGCGGTGTGGCGCTACGCGGTGGCGACTGCGCGGGCGCCGCGCGATATCACGGCGGATCTCAAGGGGGCACTCACGCCTCACAAAAAGCGGCACTTCGCGGCGATCACCGATCCTGCCCAATTGGGGACGCTGATACGCGTCATTCGGGGCTACCAGGGTGGCCCCATTGTGCGTACGGCGCTTCAGCTCGCACCCATGCTTTTTCAGCGCCCGAACGAACTGCGGGCGGCGGCTTGGGCCGAGATCGATCTCGACGGAGCGCTCTGGACCGTGCCCGCAGCGCGGATGAAGCGGCGCATCGATGGCAAGCAGCATGGTGATCCGCACTTGGTGCCTCTGCCCCAGCAGGCTGTGGAGCTGCTGCGCAAGCTGCATCCCATTACGGGCCACAGTACGCTGGTCTTCCCGGGCGAGCGCAGTCATGAGCGGCCGATCTCGGACAACACTCTGCGTGCAGCACTGCTGACCTTGGGGTACGGCCCGACCGTCCAGACTGTTCATGGCTTTCGGGCGACAGCCCGAACCCTGCTGGCCGAAACCCTGGAGATCGACCCGCTGGTGATCGAAGCCCAACTGGCGCACGCCGTTAAGGACGCCAATGGGCGCGCCTACAACCGCACGCAGTACCTCAAGCAACGCATCGTGATGCTCCAGCGGTGGGCGGACTATCTGGATGTGCTGGCTACCAAGGCGGGTTCCCCAGCGGTTGAGTTGAAAGCGGCCGCATGAGAACGGTCCCGTTGGGTGTTAGTGCGGCCTTCCCGATCTCCTGTAGAGCATTGCCTACGACGTACTTTGCCGAGGGCGTCGCGCATCTCTGCTGCGGGAGGCGCCCCTCGTCGATGCGATCCAGGGTGCCAACATCAGCTTCCTGGCGCTGTAGCGAACGCGAAGTCTCGGCCAACAACCGACAGTCGGTCAGTAGACGAAGATCGACTATTGATTTCCACCGAATCTTGCTCCCCCGTCTGCACAGACATCAACATGGTTCGGACCTTCTCTGGGCCCAGCAGGTCCGAAGAACGCCCGAAGTGCCAAGCAAAAGTGCGGACCTGTTAGAGATAGGCGCGCTGCGTGTTGACGGCAAGGTCGCACACCGGCATATCTTCAATCAAGCGTTGATGTAGGGGTGTAATGGCGGACTTCGCGCAGCAGGATCGGGACAGCAGGCTGCACTGTCGCCCTCCCATTCGAGGGGAGGCATTACGCGAACGAAGCCGCTGACGCTGACTGACTAGCTAACGTGCAGCGGTTTAGTTCAATTGTTATTGGCTTAATCGGTAAAATTCAGGGATAGGCACTGAATCTTGGGCAAACCGCACCGTCGTTCTGCATCAGTCCGCATCAATATAGCTACGAGGGATCTGTGCAGTCTTTTCCACGACGAACGGCTGATCTGCGTCGGTACAAGATCATCAACTGGCAGGCGGTCGTGGTTGAGGATGTTGAACACCTGTTCCGGACGGTCGCGGCACAGGCAGAAACGGCCGGCCATCATGAAAGGCTCTATGTCAGTCAAGACAGGCCGAACCGCTCGATCCAGCTCTTCTTTGGCCAGCACCCGGTCGGATCCGTCCCCGGTGGTAGAGGCCTCGCCACCGAACGCGGCGCAGCGCTTGTGCTTTCGCAGGGGCCGACCGGTGCCATCGCCGTGTTCCTGTATCCGTACGAATCAGAGGTGAGCCGCCGGCAGGAAAAGCTCATCGTCTGGGATGTGTTCGATGATCCGCTCGAGATCACCGAGCGCGTGCTGAAACGCGCAATCGCCGACTTCACTTGCTATGCCCGTGTTTCGAGCGTCCTTGACGGTGGTACGCCAGCTGATCGAAGGCGCGTCAACCGTTTGCTCAGACGCGACCATTTCCAATCGGAGGCCAATGTCGACGCCGCGAAACGGGCCGAGGAGGAGGTGCGCGAGAGGAAAGAGAAACAGCAGACTTGGGGTGCGCGTCTCGCAAACTACGGGCCGATCGTCCTGCTCATGATCTTCGGCACCATCGTTACCGTCGTCGGTGGCTGGGACCCGTTCGTCGACAAGCTCCGCAAATGGGGCGGCGACACGATTCCGAGTTCTGGGCAGATGCCAGACGCGACGATGCCGGTCATCACCGGCTGGTACACGTTCTGCCCGCACGACGATTCGGGGGCCAGCCCAAGGCTGCTCAATCTGCTCTACGACATTGGACAGAACGCGGGCAAGGTCGCGTTCTTTGACGTCCAAGTTCAGGTCGACTGCGTCATGGCGATCAAATTTGACCCGTCTGCGCCTATGGCGCGGACGGTTTCAGAACATTCGCTAACCTACCATTTCAACTCCGCAAGCACAAGCGGGACCACCGTCGACGGCGGACGGGACAGTCGGAATCTGGACCAGTTTCTCCCCGATAACGGGACGTCAGTCAGAGTTCTTGAAGACAGGGATGGGCGAAATGCCATGACCCGTCTCGGCATCAATTTAGAAGGCGTCGACGACGAACTGTACGGACCGTATCTGATCAAGGCGAGGGGAGAAGACGCGAGCCTGAGTCTGGAACTGAGCGCACCCACACTCGACACGGCTATGCAGGCCGCTGCCTCGGCCATCGCACAGCAGCGCCGCGTCGCGCATGAAAATGACCCGCCTCCCAACGGGCTTCCTCAGCCCATTTCGCTCAGTGCGGACGACCTACGTCGGTTCAATGAACTCGCCGCCTCGTCTGCCACGCCGACTGCGCCCCCCGTCCCCCCGCTAAACGCACTGCCACCGCTGGACGCCAAGTCACTCAGCAAGCTTCCGCGCCCCCCTCTGCCGATACCGCGCTCAGCTTCCTGGCCAAGCGACGCGGCAGGCACACAGTGAACGTACAGAACCCTGACAGAGCAATGAGCACCGTTCAATTGTGTTTGCAGCCTGAGAAAGCTCTGGGTTTGTAACTTGTCCGTTGAAGTAAGCGGCATTTGAATGGCTGCTTACGAAATACTTGGACGTCCGCTTCGGGTCGGGAGCACCAGTTCCCTGCGAGGGGGCAGTCGCAATAGAGGGGCCGGTGCGCTGGCGTGAAGGATGCGCTGTCTCGACGGCTTGCCAAGGGTAGGGTTACGTCTTCCAGGCGGCTCGTTCTGGCGTATCGGACTAAGTCACCCGCCCGTTCATGCGGTCCGCGATCCACGATTGCACGGCGCTCTCCGGCCACGCCGCGGTGCGCCGTCCGGTTTTCACCGAGCGCGGAAAGATGCCCCTGCGCATCTGCTCGTAGATGGCCGACCTGCGCAGGCCGGTGAGGCGCTCGACCTCGGGTAGTCTCAGAAGCCTGTCGGAGGCGCGCTTTGCTGTCTGTATCGGCGGCAGCGTTGCGTCACCGCGAAGGAGCGTGAGTGCCTCCTGCAGCAGATGAGCCGCCTGAAGGGCTCGTTGAGCGCTAGGGTCCGCGGCGACGCGCGCGCTCGGTTCGTCGGTATGGGCTCGCATGGGCATTGCCTTTCGGTCCTTCCGCAGCGCGTCCAATGCGGCTGCGGGACGTCCATAGGTTGCCCAGGACGTCTGCTGGCACCAACTCGCCATGGCGATGCGAGGCGCATTCCAGCGTAGGCGTGGAAGTTGGAGAAGGGCGTTCAGTGC
>CALRYR010000068.1:0-12149 GCA_943372425.1 Variovorax sp. YR752
GAAGAACCCCGGTTTCCTGAAGGACGCCTGCGTCGCCTTCGGCGGCCACATCATCGTCGGCCTCGACGCCAAGGACGGCAAGGTCGCGACCGATGGCTGGAGCAAGCTCACCGGCCACGAAGTCGCCGACCTGGGCAAGAAGTTCGAGGACTACGGCGTCGAGTCGATCATCTACACCGATATCGGCCGCGACGGCATGTTGTCGGGCATCAACATCGACGCGACGGTGAAGCTGGCGCAGGCGCTCACCATTCCGGTCATCGCCTCGGGCGGCCTGTCGAACATGGCCGACATCGACCAGCTCTGCGCGGTCGAGTCCGAAGGCGTCGAAGGCGTCATCTGCGGCCGCGCCATCTACTCCGGCGACCTCGACTTCGCCGCGGCGCAGGCCCGCGCCGACGAACTCGCGCCGGGCTGAGCGCGCGGCGGGCCGGCGACCTCATGCCCCTGCAAACCTTCGACGTCCGCGGCCAGCCCGCGGTGCGCCTCACCCTCCCCGAGGGCGGCACCTGCACCATCGCGTTGCACGGTGCGCACGTGCTCGGCTGGACCGCGGCCGACGGCGTGGAACGTATCTACCTCAGCCCGGACGCCGTCTTCGACGGTCAGGCTGCCATCCGTGGCGGCGTACCCGTCTGCTGGCCGCAGTTCAACCAGCGCGGCCCGCTGGCCAAGCATGGCTTCGCACGCAACATGGCGTGGCGGGTCGAGCCGCAAGACGCGGCCGCCGCGGGCGAAGTGCGGCTGGTGCTGACGGACAGCGAAGCGACCGGCGCGCTCTGGCCGCACGGCTTTCGCGCCACCCTGACCGTCACGCTGACGCCGCAGGGCCTGCGCACCGCACTCGACGTGGTGAACACCGGCGCCGCCCCGTGGTCTTTCACCGCCGCGCTGCACACCTACCTGCGGGTCGACGAGATCGCCGAAACGCGACTCGAAGGCCTGCAGGGCGCCGCCCGCTGGGATGCGGTCCGCGACGTTCGTCATCCCGAAGCCGCCGAGGCGCTGCGCTTCGGCGAGGAGTTCGACAGCGTCTACGCCGCGCCTGTCGCCCCACTGCGTCTGGTCCAGCCGCGCGGCACGCTCGAGATCGCGCAAAGTGCGAGCTGTACCGAAACGGTGGTCTGGAACCCGGGTCCCGTGCTCGCGGCCAAGCTGTCCGACCTGCCGGATGACGGCTGGCGGCACATGCTCTGCGTCGAGGCGGCGAGCATCGACCAAGCCGTGCTGCTCCAGCCGGGTGCCGCATGGCAGGGTTGGCAACAACTCAACGCGCGCTGATCCTCTTTTCCTTCCCAACACCGATCCCATGCTCGCCAAACGCATCATTCCCTGCCTCGACGTGACCGGCGGCCGCGTCGTGAAGGGCGTCAACTTCGTCGAACTGCGCGACGCGGGCGACCCGGTCGAGATCGCCGCGCGCTACAACGCGCAGGGCGCCGACGAACTGACCTTCCTCGACATCACCGCCACCAGCGACGGGCGTGACCTGATCCTGCCGATCATCGAAGCGGTCGCCTCGCAGGTCTTCATTCCGCTGACGGTCGGCGGCGGCGTGCGCACGGTCGAGGACGTGCGCCGGCTGCTCAATGCCGGCGCCGACAAGACCAGCTTCAATTCGGCCGCCATCGCCAATCCGCAGGTGATCGAGGACGCTTCGCAGAAGTACGGCGCCCAGTGCATCGTGGTGGCCATCGACGCCAAGCGCCGCACGCCCGAAGATGCCGCCACGCGTGGCCCGGGCTGGGATGTGTACAGCCATGGCGGCCGCAAGAACACCGGGCTCGACGCGGTGCAGTGGGCCGCCGAGATGGCGCGCCGCGGCGCTGGCGAGATCCTGCTGACCAGCATGGACCGCGACGGCACCAAGAGCGGCTTCGACTTGGCGCTGACCCGCGCGGTGAGCGACGCGGTCAGCGTGCCGGTGATCGCCTCGGGCGGCGTCGGCGCGCTCGACCACCTGTCCGACGGCATCCAGCTCGGCGGCGCCGACGCGGTGCTGGCGGCCAGCATCTTCCATTACGGCGAGTTCACCGTGGGCGAGGCGAAGGCGCAGATGGCGTCGCGCGGGATTCCGGTGCGGCTTTAAGTTTGTTGGGTGTGTCAGTACTGACTGTTTGCGACAATCCCCCGATGGATTGGCTCAATGAAGTGAAATGGGACGCGAACGGCCTGGTGCCGGTGATCGCGCAGGAGCAGGGCAGCAACGACGTGCTGATGTTCGCCTGGATGAACCGCGAGGCCCTGGCAAAGACCGCTGAACTCGGCCGCGCGGTGTATTTCAGCCGCTCGCGCAACAAGCTGTGGTTCAAGGGCGAGGAGTCGGGCCACGTGCAGACGGTGCACGAAATCCGCCTGGACTGCGACAACGACGTCGTGCTGCTCAAGGTGACGCAGCTCGGCCACGAACCGGGCATTGCCTGCCACACCGGCCGTCACAGCTGTTTCTTCAGCAAATACGAGAATGGCCGATGGATTGCGGTCGAGCCGGTCTTGAAGGACCCGGAGACGATCTACAAATAATGGAAACGATGACCACCGACGCGCTCGCCCGCCTTGCCGCCACGATCGAAAGCCGCCTGCCCGCCCGCGGTGGCGACCCCGAGAAGAGCTACGTCGCGCGCCTGCTGCACAAGGGGCCTGACGCCTTCCTCAAGAAGATCGGCGAAGAGGCGACCGAGGTCGTCATGGCGGCCAAGGACGCCGACCACGGGGGCGACCGCCAAAAAATAGTGAACGAAGTGGCCGACCTGTGGTTCCACAGCATGGTGGCGCTCGCGCACTACGGCTTGACACCGCGCGAGGTCATCGACGAGCTGGAGCGCCGGGAGGGCACCAGCGGCATCGAAGAGAAGGCGCTGCGCAAGGCGCAGGCTCGCGACGCTTCCAACGACCGAAAGTAAAGCCATGGCCAACGACATCGTGAACGCCGAGCCCGACGAATCGCTCCGGACCTGGGGCTGGGTCAGCTACATCCTGCACCTGATCGTCGCCGTCGGCGCCGTGCTGCCGGGCGCGCAGGCGTCGGTCGTGCTGCTGCTGATCGCGCTGGTCATCGATCTAGTCAAGCGCGACGATGCGCGTGGCACCTGGCAGAAGTCGCATTTCAGCTGGCGCATCCGTTCGGTGCTGTGGGCGGGCATCCTGTACGTGTTGACGTCGTGGCTGTGGCTGCTGTTCCTGGTGCCCGGCTGGATTGCCTGGGGCCTGATCTCCCTGTGGTTCCTCTACCGCATCGTCAAGGGAATGGTGCGCATGAACGCCAGCCGTCCGATGGAGCCCGCCGATGTCGTCTGATCCGAACTGCATCTTCTGCAAGATCATCGAAGGGAAGATCCCGTCGAAGAAGGTCTACGAAGACGACGACGTCTACGGCTTCCACGACATCGCGCCCTGGGCACCGGTGCATTTCATGCTGGTGCCCAAGCGGCACATTGCCTCGATGGCTCAGCTGACGCCCGACGATGCGGCGCTGATGGGCAAGATCATGACCCTGGCGCCCCAACTCGCGCTCGATCAGGGCTGCCGGCCGTACCCGGACGGTGGCTACCGTGTGGTGGTGAACACCGGTGCCGAGGGCGGCCAGGAAGTGCACCATCTCCATGTTCACGTCATGGGCGGCCCCCGCCCTTGGCTCAAGGGTTGATATTCAGCCCGGTCTAAAATTCTTCACATTCTTCAGGAGTCATCCATGGGTTCTTTTTCTATCTGGCACTGGCTGATCGTGCTGCTTGTCGTGGTCATGATCTTCGGCACCAAGAAGCTGCGCAACATGGGTTCCGACCTGGGCGGCGCCGTGAAGGGCTTCAAGGACGGCATGAAGGACGGCTCGAGCACCGACACGCCGACCACGCCCACGCAACACGTGACCGGCACGCCGGCCGCCGACAAGTCGACCATCGACGTCGAAGCACGTCAGAAGTCCTGAGCCGACCCGCGTGATCGATCTCGGCATTTCGAAGCTCGCGATGATCGGCGCGGTGGCGCTGATCGTCATCGGCCCGGAGAAGCTGCCGCGCGTCGCGCGCACGGTGGGCATGCTGCTGGGCAAGGCGCAGCGCTACGTCAACGACGTGAAGTCCGAGGTCAACCGCTCGATGGACCTCGACGAGCTGCGCAAGATGAAGGACACGGTGCAGGAAGCTGCCCGCGACGTCGAGCAGAGCATCCACACGGGCGCCAGCGACTTCGAGAAGCAGTTCTCCGAGAGCGGCCAGACGCTGTCGGCCCTGGCCGAGCCCGATGCGCCGTCGTTCCCCGAGTACAAACACCCCCGCAAGAACTGGCGCCTGAAGCAGGGCGCCACGCCGCAGTGGTACAAGTCGCGCAACGGCGTGCGTACCAAGGCGCTTTCCGGCGCGGCGCGTGTCGCCCGCTTCCGCCCCCACAAGATCAACTAGCCGCGCGCCGAACCCGGCCGCGCGCAGTGCGCCTCCGATTTCCTGCCCGCAGCGTCCCCCATGGCCGATTCCACCGACAAGAACAAAGAAGACGAGCTGGCCGGCACCGAGCAGCCTTTCGTCGCGCACCTCATGGAGCTGCGCGACCGGCTGCTCTACTGCGTCTACGGCCTGGCCGTGGCGGCTGCGCTGCTGGCCTTCTGGCCGGGCCCCGCGGGCCTGATCGACCTGATCGCCGTGCCGATTCGTGCCCACATGCCGGAGGGCGCCAAGCTCATCGCCGTGGGCGTGTTCTCGCCTTTCTTCGTGCCGCTCAAGGTGCTGGGCATGACGGCCGTGCTGCTGGCGCTGCCCTGGCTCATGTACCAGATCTGGATGTTCGTGGCGCCGGGGCTCTACAGCCACGAAAAGAAGTTCGCGCTGCCGCTGATCCTGTTCGGCAGCCTGCTGGCCTACACCGGCATCGCCTTCGTGCAATTCTTCGTGCTCGACAAGATGTTCGGCTTCATCCAGCGCTTCACGCCGCCGAGCGTGAACGCCACACCGGACATCTCGTCGTATGTGGAAGCGATCCTGTCGCTGTACATCGCGTTCGGCTGCGCCTTCCAGGTGCCGATCGTCGTGATGCTGCTGGTGCGCTTCGAGATGGTCACCATCGAGAAGCTGCGCAGCTTCCGTGGCTACTTCATCGTGCTGTCCTTCGTGGTGGCCGCGGTGCTCACGCCGCCCGACGTGGTGTCGCAGCTGGCGCTGGCCATTCCGATGTGCCTGCTCTACGAGGTCGGCATCATCGCCGCACGCTATTTCGTGAAGCACAGCGCAGCGCCTGCGGAAGAGGGCGCGGACTCACCGCAGTCCTGATCGGCTCTGATGCGCTGGCGGCACCGCGCGGTGCCGCTGGTCATCACTCGGGATCGTTGGGGGTGCGGCGCACCGGCGTCTTTGGCCGCAGGCCGGGCACCACGTTCAGCTCCATCTTGTCGGCGCCACGCTGCAGTGCGAAGCGCGATTCGCTGCCCGGCTTCAGGCCGGCCACGGCGGTCAGCAGTTCCTGCACGTTGTCCACCTTCTTGTCGTCGACGTTGGTGATCACGTCACCCGGGCGGATGCCGGCCTGCGAGGCGGGGCCGTTCTGCAGCACGCCGGTGATGATGACGCCGGCATTGGCTTTCACGCCGAAGGTCTCGGCCAGCTCGGGCGACAGGTTGTTCGGCTCCACGCCGATCCAGCCGCGCGTGACCTTGCCTTCCTTCACGATGTCGCCCAGCACCTGCTTGGCGATGGACACCGGAATCGCGAAGCCGATGCCCATGCTGCCGCCCGAGCGGGAGTAGATTGCGGTGTTGATCCCGCCGAGGTTGCCATTGATGTCGACCAGCGCGCCGCCTGAGTTGCCGGGGTTGATGGCCGCGTCGGTCTGGATGAAGTTCTCGAAGGTGTTGATGCCCAGCTGGTTGCGCCCCAGGGCGCTGACGATGCCGCTGGTGACGGTCTGGCCCACGCCGAAGGGATTGCCGATGGCCAGCACCTGGTCACCCACTTCCAGCGTGTCGGAGTTGCCCAGCACGATGACCGGCAGCTTGTCGAGCTCGATCTTCAGCACCGCGAGGTCGGTGTCCGGGTCGGTGCCGATCACCTTGCCGCGCGCATGGCGACCATCATTGAGCGTCACCTCGATCTCGTCGGCACCCTCGACCACGTGGTTGTTGGTGAGGATGTAGCCCTCGGTGCTCACGATCACGCCGCTGCCCAGTCCGACCTGCGGCTGGTCACCGCCCTGGTCGCCGAAGAAGAAGCGGAACCAGGGGTCGTTGCTGCGCGGATGGCGCTGCGCCGCCTTGCTGGTGTTGATGCTCACCACGGCGGGCGCCGCCTTTTTGGCCGCGCTGCTGAGGCTGCCGGGCGCTGCCGAAGCCGGCGTGGCGCCGCCCGGGGCTTCGATCACCGAGACAACCCCGCCGAGCGTGGTGTGGCGGTTCAGCCACTCGGGCTTGAGCGTGGCGACGACGAAATAGGCCGCCAGCAGGACGGTCACGGCTTGGGCAAACAGCAGCCAGGTGCGTTTCATGGAGAGGTCGGAGAGATGAGGAAGTGCGCTCACTGCAGCGTGGCGCCGGGGGCGGTCATTGTCCATCAAAGGCCTTCATGGCTCCGTCAGCGAAGGCCGGGGCCGCTCGGGACCAGAGGGGGGCAACGGGCGTGACTAGGGAAAACCCTTAAAATTGCTGCCCTTGCGCTGCGGCGACGCCGTACCGCCCGCTTCCCATCCTGCCTGCCCATGACTGCCTCCACCCTTGCCGAACACGACGCGTCCGCTGGCGCGCCCGGCCGCACGCTGAACGCGCGCGACTACAAGACGCTCTCCCTTTCCGCCCTCGGCGGCACGCTCGAGTTCTACGACTTCGTCATCTACGTGTTCTTCGCGACGGTGCTGGGCGCGTTGTTCTTCCCTGTCGACATGCCGGACTGGCTGCGCCAGCTGCAGACATTCGGCATCTTCGCCGCAGGCTACCTGGCGCGGCCGCTCGGAGGCATCGTCATCGCGCATTTCGGCGACATCCTCGGCCGCAAGCGGATGTTCACGCTGTCGATCTTCCTGATGGCGGCGCCCACGCTGGTGATCGGCCTGCTGCCGACCTACGCCAGCATCGGCGTGGCGGCGCCGCTGCTGTTGCTGGCCATGCGCGTGCTGCAGGGAGCGGCCATCGGCGGTGAAATGCCCGGTGCCTGGGTCTTCGTGGCGGAGCACGTGCCGGCCCGGCGCTACGGCTTCGCGGTGGGCACGCTCACCGCGGGCATCACCGGCGGCATCCTGCTGGGCTCGCTGGTGGCCGTGGCCATCAACACGCACTATGCGCCGGCCGAGGTTCACGACTTCGCCTGGCGAATCCCGTTCATCCTGGGTGGCGTGTTCGGCCTGGTGTCGGTGTATCTGCGGCGCTTTCTTCACGAGACGCCGGTGTTCCAGGAACTGGCCGACCGTCGCAATGTCGCGCGCGAACTGCCGGTGAAGACCATCCTGCGCGAGCATCGCGGCGCCATCGTCTTTGTCGGCCTGCTGACCTGGGTGCTCTCGGCCGCCATCGTGGTGGTGGTGCTGTACACGCCCACCTATCTGCAGAAGGTGCACCACGTGCCGGCTGCGCTCGCGCTGCAGGCCAACGCGTTGGCGACGCTGACGCTGACGATCGGCTGCATCGTGGTCGGCTGGGCGACCGACCGCATCGGCACCCGTGCCGTGATGCTGGTCGGCTGGGGTGGCCTGCTGGTCACCTCGTACCTGTTCTACACGAGCCTGCCCGGCACGCCGAGCTCGCTGGTGTGGCACTACGGGCTGGTCGGCTTCTTCGTGGGCACGATCGCCACGGTGCCGATCGCCAGCGTGCGCACCTTCCCGGCGCCGGTCCGCTTCTCGGGCCTGTCCTTCGCCTACAACATGTCGTATGCGATCTTTGGCGGCCTGACGCCGGTGATCCTCACGCTGTGGCTGCAGAAGGACCTGATGGCGCCTGCGCACTACGTGGCCGCGCTGGCGGTGCTGGGCCTGGTGCTGGCCCTGCTGCCGATGGCTTCGCGCGGTTACCCCATGCGGGCGGCGCCGAAGGCGTAACAATGGCGGGATGACGACCACCCGCCACGAACTACTGCACGCGTTCGACCTGCTCCTGGCGCCCGAGCGCTTCAAGGACTACGGGCCGAACGGGCTGCAGGTCGAAGGCCGCACCACGGTGCGCAAGATCGTCTCCGGCGTGACCGCGAGCCGCGCCCTGATCGAGGCCGCCATCCACGCGGAGGCCGATGCGATCTTCGTCCACCACGGCTTGTTCTGGCGGGGCCAGGACGGCCGGGTCACCGGCTGGATGCGTCAGCGCCTGGGGCTGCTGCTGGGCGACGACGTCAATCTCTTCGCCTACCACCTGCCACTTGACGCGCATCCGGAACTCGGCAACAACGCGCAGCTCGGCCTGCAGCTCGGGCTGGTCGCGCACACGGGCGCGGCGGGTCGCTTCGGTGAACAGAGCCTGGGCTTCATCGGTGGCCGCGCCGATGGCGACGTGTTCGCCGACGCGGTCGCGCTGGCCGCGCATGTGCAAGGAATGCTGGGCCGCCATGTCACGCTCGTCGAGGGCGCACGCAAGCCAATCCGCACGGTGGCATGGTGCACCGGCGGCGCCCAGGGTTACTTCGAGGCCGCGATCGCGGCGGGCGCCGATGCCTTCATCACCGGCGAGCTGTCCGAGCCGCAGGCCCACTATGCGCGCGAGTTGGGCGTGGCCTTTCTCGCCTGCGGTCACCACGCCACCGAGCGCTACGGCGCGCCGGCGGTGGCGGCGCACATCGCCGCGCAACTCGGGCTGGTGCACGAATTCATCGACATCGACAACCCGGCATGAGCATGTTGTCTGTTACGAACAGGCTGCCCATCGCGATCACCATGGGCGACCCGGCCGGCATCGGCCCGGAGATCATCGTGAAGGCCTTCCGCGATGCGCCTGCACTGACGCGCGGCTGCTTCGTCGTGGGTGACGTGGGCACGTTGCGTGCTGCGCAGCGGGTGCTGAGTGACCCGGCGGGCGTGTCGATGCCGATCGCGTCGATCGAACATCCCGACGAAGTGTCGCACCTGCCCCCGAACTGCCTGCCCGTGCTGCAAGCCATCGCGCCGCCGCAGGGCGTGGCGATGGGGCAGGTCGGTGCCGCGGCTGGCAAGGCCGCCGGCGACTGCGTGGTATGGGCGGCACGCGCGGCGCTCGCCGGGCAGGTGTCGGCCATCGTCACCGCGCCGCTGCACAAGGAATCGCTGGCGGCTGCGGGCTTTCCCTTTCCAGGCCACACGGAGCTGCTGCAAGCGGAGGCTGCCGCACATCTCCATCGTCCGCTGGCCGAGGTGCCCGTGCGGATGATGCTGGCCAACGACGAGATGCGCACCGTGCTCGTGAGCATCCACATGTCGCTGCGCCATGCCATCGAGGCCGTGCATTTCGATGGCGTGCTGTCGACGATCCGCATTGCGCATCGCGCCTTGACTGCGGCGCTCGGCCATCCGCCGCGCATCGGCGTGGCCGGGTTGAATCCGCATGCGGGTGAGGGCGGGCTGTTCGGTTCGGAGGAGCGCGACATCATCGCGCCGGCGATCACTGCGGCGCAGGCAGAAGGCATCGACGTGCACGGCCCCTATCCGCCCGACACGGTGTTCATGCGGGCGCGCGCCACGCCGACGAAGCCGGGCGAATTCGACGTGGTGATCGCGATGTACCACGACCAGGGTTTGATCCCGGTCAAGTATCTGGGGGTGGAGAAGGGCGTGAACGTCACGCTCGGGCTGCCGCTGGTGCGCACCAGCCCGGACCATGGGACCGCGTTCGATATTGCCGGCACCGGGCGGGCCGATGCGTCGAGCCTGGTCGAGGCGATCCGGATGGCGCGATCGCTCGCGCCGGACGCGCTCAGGGGCGCTTGAGGCTGTCGCGGATCTCGCGCAGCAGCGCGATGTCTTCCGGCGGCGTGACCACCGCGGGCGTGGCTTCTTCCTTCTTGCGCAGCTTGTTCACCTGCTTGACCATCATGAAGATGATGAAGGCCAGGATGATGAAGTTGACCGCGATGGTGATGAAGTTGCCGTACGCCAGCACGGCCACGCCGGCCTTCTTCAGGTCGGCCAGATTGTTCGCGACGCCGGCCGGCACGGTGCCCAGCACCAGGTAGAGATTCGAGAAGTCGAGCTTGCCGAAGACCAGGCCGACGATGGGCATGATGATGTCGGCGACCAGCGAATCGACGATCTTGCCGAAGGCCGCACCGATGATCACGCCGACCGCCAAGTCGATCACGTTGCCCTTGACCGCGAATTCGCGGAACTCTTTCATGACGCTCATCTCAACTCCTCGCCGATGTGAAGGCGGCCAGTATAGGAGCCGTTGAGGGGCATGCGAATGCGTGCCATGCGCCGCCGTGCGCGTTGAATCCGCTTGTGACGCTCCGCTACAATCGACGGTTGACCCCACCCCAGCGACAAGATTGAGGACCCCCATGAGTGACATCCCCGTCGGCGCCCCCCGGTTAGACAAAAGTAAGCGGACGTGGTTGATTGCCTCTGGCTGCGCCGGCGCAGTGGGTGGTGTGGCAACGGCCATTCCCTTCGTCAGCACCTTCCAGCCCTCGGAGCGCGCCAAGGCCGCCGGTGCACCGGTCGAAGTCGACATCGGCGCCATGCAGCCCGGCGAGAAGCTCACTGTCGAATGGCGTGGCAAGCCGGTGTGGATTCTCAAACGTACGCCGCAGCAGATTGCCGAACTGCCCAAGCTCGATGGCCAATTGGCCGACCCGAAGTCCGAGCGCAACCCGGCCGAATTCACCCCTGAATACGCCCGCAACGAAAATCGTTCCATCAAGCCCGAAGTGTTGGTGGTGGTCGGTATCTGCACGCACCTGGGCTGCTCGCCGATCGACCGGCTCCAGGCTGGCCCGCAGCCTTCGCTGCCCGACAACTGGGAAGGCGGCTTCCTCTGCCCGTGCCACGGTTCGACCTTCGACCTGGCCGGCCGCGTCTTCAAGAACAAGCCCGCGCCCGACAACCTGCCGGTGCCGCCGCACATGTACCTCTCGGACACCCGCCTGCTCATCGGCGAAGACAAGAAGGCCTGAGGGTAAGACGACATGGCTGAATTCAAGGAAATCTCCCCCAACGCCCCGGCTGCCGAGCGCGCGCTCAACTGGGTCGACAACCGCTTCCCGCTGACGAAGCTGTGGAACGACCAGTGGGGCAAGTACTACGCGCCCAAGAACTTCAACTGGTGGTACATCTTCGGCTCGCTCGCGATGCTGGTGTTGGTCATCCAGATCGTGACCGGCATCTTCCTGGTGATGCACTACAAGCCCGACGCGAACCTCGCCTTCGCCTCGGTCGAATACATCATGCGCGACGTGCCGTGGGGCTGGCTCATCCGGTACATGCACTCCACCGGCGCCTCGGCGTTCTTCGTGGTGGTGTACCTGCACATGTTCCGCGGCCTCATCTACGGCAGCTACCGTAAGCCGCGCGAGCTGATCTGGATCTTCGGCTGCGCGATCTTCCTGTGCCTGATGGCCGAGGCCTTCATGGGCTACCTGCTGCCCTGGGGCCAGATGAGCTACTGGGGTGCACAGGTGATCGTGAACCTGTTCGCCGCCATTCCCTTCGTCGGCCCCGACCTCGCCCTGCTGATCCGCGGCGACTACGTGGTGAGCGACGCCACGCTCAACCGCTTCTTCAGCTTCCACGTGATCGCCGTGCCGCTGGTGCTGCTCGGCCTGGTGGTCGCCCACCTGATCGCGCTGCACGAAGTCGGCTCGAACAATCCCGACGGCATCGAGATCAAGGCCAACCGCGGTCCGGACGGCCATCCGCTCGATGGCATCCCCTCGCACCCGTACTACACGGTGCACGACATCTTCGGCGTCGTGATCTTCCTGACGATCTTCTCGGCGATCATCTTCTTCGCGCCGGAGATGGGCGGGTACTTCCTCGAGTACAACAACTTCATCCCGGCCGATTCGCTGAAGACCCCGAACCACATCGCCCCGGTCTGGTACTTCACGCCCTTCTATTCGATGCTGCGTGCCATCACCAGCGAGATGATGTATGCGCTCATCGCCTGCGTCGTGGGCGCTGCCGTGTTCGGTGTGTGGAAGGCGCGGGTCGCGACGCTGATCAAGGGCGCGATCGTCGTGGCTGCCGTCGTCGTCGCCGTGCTGATGCTGTCGATCGAC
>CALRYR010000069.1:0-12139 GCA_943372425.1 Variovorax sp. YR752
GTCGGGCCTTCGTGCACGCGGTAGAGGCCCGGGTGCTTGCCTTCGGCGATGAAGTCGGCGCTGCACACGTTGGCCGCGAGCATCGCTTCCTCGATGATCTTGTGCGCCTCGTTGCGGGTACGCGGCACGATCTTCTCGATGCGGCCTGCGTCGTCGCACACGATCTGCGTCTCAGTCGTCTCGAAGTCGACCGCGCCGCGCCGGGCGCGCTGCTTGAGCAGGGCCTTGTAGACATCGGACAGGTTCAGCAGGTCCTTCACGCGGTCCTTGCGCTTGGCCGCTTCAGGGCCGCGCGTGTTGCCGAGGATCGCTGCCACTTCGGTGTACGTGAAGCGCGCGTGGCTGAACATCACCGCCGGGTAGAACTGGTAGGCGTAGATCTCGCCGTCGGCCGCGACCAGCATGTCGCAGACCATGCAGAGCCGCTCGACCTCGGGGTTCAGCGAGCACAGGCCGTTCGACAGCTTCTCGGGCAGCATCGGGATGACCCGCCGCGGGAAGTACACGCTGGTGGCGCGGTCGTAGGCATCGATGTCGATCGGCGAGCCGGTCTGTACATAGGCGCTGACGTCGGCAATGGCGACCAGCAGTCGCCAGCCCTTGCCGCGGCCGACCTTGGCCGGCTCGCAATACACCGCGTCGTCGAAGTCGCGCGCATCTTCGCCGTCGATGGTGACAAGGGGCACGTCGGTCAGGTCGACCCGGCCCTTCTTGTCGGCCGGTCGCACCTTGTCGGGGAGCGCCTTCGCCTCGGCGAGTCCCGCTTCCGAGAATTCGTGCGGCACGCCGTACTTGCGCACCGCGATCTCGATCTCCATGCCGGGGTCGTCGATCTCGCCCAGCACTTCCTTCACGCGGCCCACGGGCTGCCCGAAAAGTGCCGGTGGCTCGGTGAGTTGCACCACCACCACCTGTCCCACCTTGGCCGTGCCGGTCGCGCCCTTCGGGATCAGGACATCCTGACCATAGCGCTTGTCCTCGGGAGCGACGAGCCACACGCCGCCTTCATGCAGCAGCCGACCGATGATCGGCTGCTCGGAGCGTTCGATGATCTCGACCACGCGCCCTTCGGGCCGACCGCGCCGGTCCTGCCGCACCACACGTGCCTTGACGCGGTCCTTGTGCAACACCGCGCGCATCTCGTTCGGGGGCAAATAAATGTCTGCTTCGCCGTCGTCGCGCTGCACGAAGCCGTGCCCGTCACGATGCCCTTGAACAGTGCCTTCGAGTTCATCCAGCAGCCCGCTGGAAGTGCCGTTATTTTTGATATGATCTCCTTCTTTCCTGAAATTCAAAACATGACTGCTTCTTGCAGTCGTGAAGCCCAGATGGCGGAATTGGTAGACGCACTAGTTTCAGGTACTAGCGAGTAACATCGTGGAGGTTCGAGTCCTCTTCTGGGCACCAAGTTTAAACAGACCTTTACCAGGTCGTTCGATTCAAGCCACCGGTCTCCGGTGGCTTTTTTCATGCCGATTCGCCGCGTCGCGAACGAAGCGGTCGAAAAAACAGCATATAATTCGAGGCTTCGCTGAAAAGCGAACCGTAGCTGCTTCGGCAGATACGAAGCCCAGATGGCGGAATTGGTAGACGCACTAGTTTCAGGTACTAGCGAGTAACATCGTGGAGGTTCGAGTCCTCTTCTGGGCACCAAGTCAACACTGACCTCCGCCAGGTCAGCAGAATCAAGCCACCGGTCTCCGGTGGCTTTTTTCATGGACCTCTCAACCGGCATCGGCATCAGATGGGCAGCGCGACCAGGTCGTGGCCCTCGACACCGACGATGCGGGCGCGCGTGAAATCGCCGACCTTCAGGGTCTTGCTGATCTTCTCGGGCGGCAGCAGCCGCACCGTGCCGTCGATCTCGGGTGCATCGGCATACGTCCGGCCCACACCGCCCTTGCGGCCCATGCCGGGTGCCGAATCGACCAGCACCTGCATCGTTGCGCCGATGCGTCGACGCAACTTCGCCGTGGACACCGCTTCGGCGACCTCCATGAAGCGGGCTCGACGCGCCTCGCGCACTTCCTGCGGCAGCATGCCCGGGATCTCGTTGGCGGCTGCGCCTGCGACCGGGCTGTAGGCAAAGCATCCGGCACGGTCGATTTCCGCCTCGCGGATGAAGTCCAGCAGATGCTCGAACTCTTCCTCCGTCTCACCCGGGAAGCCGGCGATGAACGTGCTGCGGATGACGAGTTCCGGGCTCATCTCGCGCCAGCGCGCGATGCGCTCCAGGTTCCTCTCGCCGCTCGCCGGCCGCTTCATGCGGCGCAGGACGTCGGGGTGGCTGTGCTGCAGCGGCACGTCGAGGTAAGGCAGCACCTGGCCGCTCGCCATCAACGGGATCACCTCGTCCACGCTGGGGTACGGGTACACGTAGTGCAGGCGGACCCAGGCGCCGTAAGGCTCGGCGATCTCACCCAGCGTGCGCACCAGTTCGAGCATGCGCGTCTTCACGGGCTTGCCGTCCCAGAAGCCGGTGCGGTACTTGACGTCCACGCCATAGGCAGACGTGTCCTGGCTGATCACCAGCAGTTCTTTCACACCGCCCTCGAACAGGGCCTTCGCCTCGCTCAACACATCGCCCACCGGCCGCGACACCAGGTCGCCGCGCATGGACGGAATGATGCAGAAGGTGCAGCGGTGGTTGCAGCCTTCGCTGATCTTCAGATACGCATAGTGCCGCGGCGTCAGCTTGATGCCAGCCACGCCAAACGCGTTCGGCACCAGGTCGACGAACGGATCGTGCGGCTTGGGCAGGTTCGCATGGACCGCGTCCATCACCTCCTGAGTGGCGTGCGGTCCGGTCACGGCGAGCACGCTGGGATGCATCTGGCGCACCAGGTTGCCGCCTTGATCGCCCGTCTTCGCGCCCAGGCAACCCGTGACGATGACCCGGCCGTTGCCGGCGAGCGCCTCGCCGATGGTGTCGAGACTCTCCCGAACGGCGTCGTCGATGAAGCCGCAGGTGTTGACGATGACGATGTCGGCGCCTTCGAAGGTCTTGGACGTCTGGTAGCCCTCGGCGCTCAGCTGCGTGAGGATCAATTCGGAATCCGTCAGGGCCTTGGGGCAGCCCAGGCTTACAAAACCGACCTTGGGGGCGGCCGGCGTGACGGTTCGTTCGGGGGAGGCAACTTCACTCATTGCCCTATTGTCCCAGTTAAACCAATGTCCATCGGCCGCGAGGCCTCCCACGAAGCCAGCCAACGTTGCATTTCAGCTTCCGACACTTGCCCGCATTGCATGAAACCGACGCAGCCACATACCAGGGATACCGCGGAACCGGCTCCGCCGGGCCGCTGGCATCGCCCCCTTGAGGGGGAGGCGACGACACGCAGTGCGTCGCTTCGGGGGTGGGTTCATCTCAGGGGCGCTTGATGCCGAAAGCGCCCAGCACCTGCTCGGTATTCTTCTGCATCTGCTCCTGCATCTGCACGAACATGCTCTTCGACTGCTCGACGTAGTTGCCCATCAGCCCATGCAACATCGGCGATTGGACGGTCATGAAGCGCGCCCACATCTCGGGCGTCAGTTCCTCGGCCTTCTCAGCCAACTGGGCCTGCACCTCGGTCATTGCCTGGATGTTCTTTTCCAGGTACGGTCCCATGTAGCCCTGCATGGCCTGGCCGTAGAAGCGGATGATGCTGGCGAGCACGGGCTCGGTGAACATCGGCGCGCCGCCCGCCTCTTCTTCGAGAATGATCTGCAGCAGGATGCTGCGGGTGAGGTCGTCGCCAGTCTTGGCGTCGCGCACCACGAAGGGTGCGCTCTGCATCACGAGTTGCTTGACTTCGGCCAGCGTGATGTAGGAGGAGGTGTCAGTGTCGTAGAGCCTTCGGTTCGGGTACTTCTTGATCACGCGCTGCACCGGCTTGGACCCGGACTTCTTGCTCTGCACTGAGGACTCCTTCGCGTCTTCGCGCCGATGGCGCCCGAGCAATTCTAGGGAGCGGTCATGCTGCACCGCGCCAAGGTTTACCCTGACCAAGGGGTCAGATTCAGAGCGCAGTGACGTACTCGGCGCCGCAGACCTTGCACAGCGCGGACTCGGGGCGGTCTTCGTTCCGCTCACGGTAATGCAGGGGGCTCTTGATGCCGTTGAAGACCCAGCAGCGCGGGCAGTGCTCATGCCCGGGACTGGGCAAATAGGCGCGTGCGCGCTGCTCAGCACGCTCTCGCGTTACCGGCGTGCCCTGCCGCACGGTGCGCGCCACGTCTTCGGCGGCCATCGTCGCGGCCCGGCCATTGGCCTGGTCGTTGAGTCCGTACACCACGCGTGCGAACTCGAGCGGTGCATGACGCAACAGGGCAGCCACACGCAGTTCTTCTTGCGCGGGATCGGTCACGGGGGCGGAACTCATCGGAACACGTGGATATCGAGAATGGCGTTCAAGGTAACACATCCGGTCTGTTTCATGCCATTCCTGCGAAAGGAATAGACCTCTGGCGAACCTGATGGATGCGCAGTAAACACAGAGCGTGTTGCCCAATGAAGAACACCCGCTCGATGGCGGGTGTTCTTGCTGCAAGCCCTGGTCAAGCTTGCGAATTTGGTAGGCGCGATTGGACTCGAACCAACGACCCCCACCATGTCAAGGTGGTGCTCTAACCAGCTGAGCTACGCGCCTAAGGATGTGTCCGAGAAGCCTACGAGTATAGCACGCAAAAAAGCGCTTTCTCAACGGCGGCGAGAAGATCTCACGCCTGGCACTGCAGACACGACCTTCAGCACCTGCGAGAGCCGTGCCG
Source organism: Variovorax sp. YR752 (assembly GCA_943372425.1). Lineage (GTDB taxonomy): Bacteria > Pseudomonadota > Gammaproteobacteria > Burkholderiales > Burkholderiaceae_C > Variovorax. Next base: position 4,753 of record CALRYR010000069.1, read on the forward strand.
TGTCGGGAATCTCGACGGTGAAGATCATCCAGGCGGTGCCTTTGACCGACTGCGTCTGCACGCCGATGACGTTCATCTTCTCACGGGCGAACACGTCCGAGATGTCGCGCAGCAGGCCTTGCCGGTCTGCGGCCTCCACGGCGACGTCGACCGCGTAAAGCGAGCCCTCTTCCAGCTTCGGCCGGCCCCATTCGACATCGATCACACGCTCGGGGTTATGCCCGGCCATCGTGCGGAAGTTGCTGCAGTCGCTGCGGTGCACGCTCACGCCGTGGCCGCGCGTCACGAAGCCGCCGATGGCATCGGGCGGCGCGGGCCGGCAGCACTTCGCCAGTTGCGTCATCAGCGACGACACACCCACGACCAACACGCCGCCCTTGCTGGCCTTGTCGCTGGCGCGCGACTTCTTCAGCAGCACCCCGTCGTCCGGACCCGGCAAAGGCTCGGGCGGGCGCAACAGGGTCTCGATGTTGCGCAGCGAGAACTCGTCCTTGCCGACGACCTCGAACAGGTGGTCGGCCGACTTGAAGCCGAGCTGCGACGCGAGGTCTTCCAGACGGGTCGAGGTCTTGCCTTCGCGCTGCAACAGCTTCTCGACCGCCTCGCGGCCCTTGGCGATGGTCTCGTGCGTGATCTGCGCGTTGAACCATGCGCGCACCTTGGCGCGCGCACGGTGGCTGGCGAGGTAGCCCAGTTCGGCGTTGAGCCAGTCGCGCGACGGCCCGCCCTCCTTCGCCGCGATGATCTCCACCGTCTGGCCGTTCTGCAGCGGCGTGTTGAGCGGCACCATGGTGCCGTCGATGCGCGCACCCCGGCAACGGTGGCCCAGGCTGGTGTGCACGGTGTAGGCGAAGTCGACCGCGGTCGCGCCCTGCGGCAGCTCGACGATCGCGGCGTCCGGCGTCAGTACGTAGATGCGATCGTCGAACAGGCCCTGGCCCTGTTGCCCGCCCGACAGGTCACGCTCCCACGCCAGCAGCTGGCGCAGCACCGCGATCTTTGCGTCGTACTCGCCGCTGGACCACACACCCGCATAGCCCTTCGGCCCGGCCTCCTTGTACGCCCAGTGCGCAGCCACGCCGTGCTCGGCGTGGTCGTGCATTTCCTCTGTGCGGATCTGGATCTCGATCGGCTTGCCGGCCCTGCCGTCCAGCACCTTGCGCACCACCGTGTGCAGCGACTGGTAGCCGTTGGGCTTAGGCCGCGCGATGTAGTCGTCGAACTCTTCGTCGATCGGCTCGAAGTGCGAGTGCACCCAGGCCAGCGCGGCATAGCAGTCCTTCACGTCCGGAACCACGACGCGCAGCGCCAGGATGTCAAAGACCTGCGCAAAGTCGAGCGACTTGCCGCGCATCTTCTTCACGATGCTGTAGATGTTCTTGGGGCGGCCCTGCACAGTGGCGGCAATGCCCTGGTCCTTCAGCTCCGCCTCGAGCTGCGTGCGCAACTGCTCGATGTAGCCTTCGCGTTCCACGCGCTTCTCATCGAGCAGCTGGGCGATGAGCTTGTACGTCTCGGGCTCGAGGAAGCGGAAGGACAGGTCCTCGATCTCCCACTTGACCTGCCAGATGCCCAACCGGTTGGCCAGTGGCGCGAAGACCTGCAGCGATTCGCGCGCAACGCTCTCTGGCACCGGCTTCTTGATGGCCGCCGCATGGCGCAAGGTCTGCAGTCGCGAGGCCAGCCGCAGCATCACCACGCGCAGGTCGCGCGAGAAGGCGAGCAGCATCTTGCGCACGTTCTCGGTCTGCGCGCCGCTGCCGTCGGCGCCGTGCGCGTTCAATGCAGCGCCACGGGCCTGCGCCTGGACGTGGACGAGCTTGGTGGTTTCCACCGCCAGCGCCGCGAAGTTGTCGCCAAAGACCTTGGCGATGACTTCCTGCGGACGGTTCAGGTGCTGGCAGGAATACACCAGGTAGCTGGCGGCCTGCATCGCCTCCGAGCCGCCCATGTGGGCCACGATGGCGGCCACCGCATCGGCATGCGCCAAGGTGTTCTCGCCGGTGTCGAGCGTCTCGTCCGCGATCAGCGGCTCGGCGAAGGCCCGGGCGCGCGCCAGCATGTTCTCCATGACGGGGCTGCGCTCCGCCGTCGCGGCCGACAGCGGGTAGTCGACCACGGCGTCGGCCGGGATGCGGACCGGTGGGGTGGAGGAATCGCGCTTCACTCAGTCGAACAGAAAGGAGGTGACGGCCGCGACCTGGTCGGGCTTCACGAACGTCGGTGCGTGGCCGACGCCGGCGAACTCGACCAGTCGGGCCTTCGGGCCACGCTGCGTCATGGCCTGTGCGGTGTCGTGCGACAACAGGTCGGACTGCCCGCCGCGGGTCAGCAATGTCTCGGCGTGGATCGCATCGTAGAGCGACCACAGCGCGGCCTCGCCCTGCGCCGCCGCTTCCGGCGTGATCGCGCGGAAAGCCACGGCGATGGCCGGGTCGTAATGAAGGACGAAAGGGGCATCGACGGCATCGCACGGCCGCTTGGCTGTGCCGTCGGCGGTGCGACGGCTTGCGGGAGCGATCATGTGGCGCGACAGCGCCAGCCATTCGTCCGGCGTGTGCGGGCCGAAGCTCTGCGAGATGACCCACATCGCATCGGCGGCTTCCTGGAGGGACGCGAAGCGGCCGACGTTGCCCAGGTACAGGCCGATACGCTGCAGCGCGCCTGCATCGATCGTCGGACCGACGTCGTTGAGCACCAGGCGGCGGATCGGCGCCGGCACCGGCAGTGACGGGCTGCCCGCCAACACCAGGCCGATCAGCCCGCCCATGCTGGTGCCGACGTAGTCGAGCCGCGCAATGGGATGGTCAGCCTGCAATTGCGTGAGCAGGGCCAGCATGTCGGCGGCATAGAGCGGCACCTGGTAGCCGTTCGGGTCGGCCAGCCAGTCGCTTTCGCCACGGCCGACGACATCGGGGCAGACGACGCGCACATCGCCACCCGCGCGGGCGACGATCGCCTGCGCGAGCACGTCGAAATCGCGCCCCTGCCGCGTGAGCCCATGGACGCACAGCACGACGTTGGCGCTGTGCGCATCGCCCCATTGCCAGCAGCCCATTCGATGACCGCCCTGCGCGTCCGCGCAGTTGACGAAGAAGAGAGTGGGCTCGGTCATGAACGGGGCGGAGACAGGGGCGAACGGCTGCGGATGATGGGCTCGCTGCATCCTAATTCAATCCGCCCATCGGCACGGCTTACTTCAGCTGCACAGCACCCGACACGTTCACGACGACGCTCGTCTTGCCCGCCTCGACCGGCACCGGCGCATCGGACGAGTAGGACTTGGCCTGGGCCGCCATCATCCGCGGGCGGATCGGGCCGCCCTCGTTCGCGTTGACCGACACCTCGCGCAAGGTGTAGCCGGCGAAGCCGAAGCCCTTGGCCAGCTCGGCCGCCTTCTGCTTGAAGTTCTCGATGGCGATGGACTGCGCCTCGGTTTCGACCTTCGCGCGCTGCTCGCGGCTCAGGCCGAAGCCAACGCCGCCGACCGTCAGCGTCGTGATGCGGCTGGCGGTCTGCGTGATGCGCGGAAAGTCACGCCCTTCCAGCACGAGCTCGGTCGAGCCCTGCCAGCCGTTGATCTTGCCCTCGCGGGTATAGCGCGGCGACAGCGTGAAGTTGCCGGTGCGCACGTCGAGCTGGCCTGGCTGTGCGCTCTTGCGGGCCTCGGTCAGCGCGGCATCCAGCGCCGCCTTGAGCTGGTTTTGGACGGTGGCGGCTTCGGGCGCGTCGCGGGTGGTGCTGAGCGTCATGCTCAACAGGTCCTGCTGGACCTCGACCGTGCCACTGGCCGACAGCTGCAGCACATTCTGCGGCGGTGGCGTGTCGGCCAGGGCCACACCAGCACAGGCCAGGGCCGCACAGGCAGCCATCAACTTCATCATTTTTTTCAAGACATTCCCTTCGATGGTGAGAGCCGACCCAGAACGGGCCGGCGAGTGGCGATCACTGCCGCTGGCTGCGCGGCAACGTCAAGGCGCGCATCGGCGTCAGAGGCTCGGGCTCCACGGCTTTCGAGTCCTCCGCGGCCGGCAGCGGCGAGCTGGCGTGTGATGCATCGTAGCGTGGCGACCATTGCTGCCGAACCTGACTGCGCAGCTCGGCCAGTTCGGCCGGCGTGAGCCGACGCCCCGCGGAGGCCTCTTCGCGCTGAATTTCTTCGCGTTGGGCTGCGCGGTGTGCCTGCACCGCCTGCCGCACCTCCTGTCGCGTGGCACCGCCGACTTGCAGGAACCCGGTCGCCGCCGAGGACATCGAACAGGCACAGAAGACCATGGCGACAGGCAGCGAACGGACGGGAAGCGACGATTTCATGGAGGGCCAGAAGCGGTGACCCACGCACTTTGCCATCAACGTTTGAAGGCGAAACCAACGCTCCGCCAGCGCAGGCAAGTTGTGTAACTTAGTGTCAGACAACTGCGCAAAGCCGAAGAATGGTGGCGCAACGCCTTCAGAATCGCGCCTGTTACAAATATCCGTTGCAGAAATGAATCAGACTCCCGCTCGCACCGACAAGGTCGTCATCGTCGACGACGATGCGCGAATCCGCGACCTGCTCCGCCGCTACCTGACCCAGGAAGGCTTCGAGGTGATCGTGGCCGAAGACGGCAAGGCGCTCAACCGCATCCTGCTGCGCGACACGGTCGACCTGATCGTGCTCGACCTGATGATGCCCGGCGAAGACGGCCTGTCGGTCTGCCGGCGCCTCCGCGCTGCCAATGACCGCACGCCGATCATCATGCTCACCGCCAAGGGCGAAGACGTCGATCGCATCGTGGGCCTCGAGGTCGGCGCCGACGACTACCTGGGCAAGCCCTTCAATCCGCGCGAACTGCTGGCCCGCGTCCATGCGGTGCTGCGCCGCCGGCCGCCGCTCGAGGCGCCGGGCGCCCCATCCACCGACAACGAGACGGTGAGCTTCGGCCCCTTCACCTTCGACCTCGGCTCGCGCACCCTGAAGAAGGACGGCGAAGAGCTCTCGCTCACCACCGGCGAGTTCGCCATGCTCAAGGCGCTGGTGCGGCACCCGCGCCAGCCGCTGTCGCGCGAAAAACTGGCGCAACTGGCCCGCGGCCGCGAGTTCGAGCCCTTCGACCGCAGCCTGGACGTGCAGATCTCTCGCCTGCGCAAGCTGGTGGAGTCCGATGCGGCCGCACCACGCTACATCCAGACGGTGTGGGGCGTGGGCTACGTGTTCGTGCCAGACGGCACGGCCTGAAGCGCCGCGCATGCATGCGGAGGCGACCGGCCCCCGGACGACCCAGCCGGCCCCCTTTTCCGACGAAGGCCCGCCGGTCACGATGCCGAGCCCCCTCGAGGGCACGCTCCAGGCCAAGCGTCGCGTCGGGCTGAAGCTCGGCTTCAGCCTTTTCTGGCGCACCTTCTTCCTGCTGGCACTGCTGCTGTTCGGCTGCACGGTGGCCTGGCTGCAGACCTTTCGCGCGCTCGAGTACGAACCGCGCGCCATCCAGACCGCGCACCAGATCGCCTCGCTGGTGAACCTCACGCGGGCTGCGCTCGTCTACTCCGACGCCATCACCCGCGTCTCGCTGATCAAGACCCTGGCCGACCAGGAGGGCGTGCGCATCCTGCCGCGCGAGCCCAACGACCGCTTCGAGCCGTATACCAGCGGCGCGCTCGACCAGCGCGTGACCGAGGAGCTGATCGCCCAGCTCGGCGAGGGCACGACCGTGGCCAGCCGCGTCAACGACGAGCCCGGCCTGTGGATCGGCTTCACGATCGAGAGCGACACCTACTGGCTGCTGCTCGACCCGACGCGTTTCAGCCGCGTGGGTGGCCGCACCTGGCTGGTGTGGCTGATCACGGCAATGGTGCTGTCGCTGGCCGGCGCGGCGCTCATCACGCGCTTCATCAATCGGCCGCTCAAGCAGTTGTCGCGCGCCACGCGGCAGGTGCGCGAGGGCGAGTACGAGGCGCACCGGCTCGACGAGCGTGCCCGCACCAACGAGATCCGCGCGGTCAACATCGGCTTCAACCGCATGGCCGACCAGCTGGCGAAGATCGAGCAGGACCGCGCCATCATGCTGGCCGGCATCTCGCACGACCTGCGTACGCCGCTCGCACGGCTGCGCCTGGAGACCGAGATGAGCGTTGCCGACGAGGACGCCCGCAACCACATGGCGGCCGACATCGCGCAGCTCGACGCGATCATCGACAAGTTCCTCGACTACGCGCGCCCCGACCACGTGGACTTCAAGCCCGTGCTGCTGCGCGACGTGGTCGACGCCTGCACCTATGCCGTGCAGGAGTACGACGACATGAAGATCAAGGTCGATGTGCCCTACGACCTGCGCGTCATGGCCGATGAGGTCGAACTGCAGCGCGTGATCTCGAACCTGGTCGAGAACGCCCGACGCTACGGCAAGACGCCCGCGACCGGCGTGGCCGACGTGACCATCCAGGCGCAGGCCAGCGACGAAGCGGTGCTGATCAAGGTGCGCGACCATGGCGCGGGCGTCGCGGCGGCCACGCTGTCGCAGCTGACCAAGCCGTTCTTCCGCGGCGACGCGGCGCGCACCTCCGCCGCGGGCGCCGGCCTCGGCCTGTCGATCGTCGCAAAGAACATCGAGCGGATGGGCGGGACTTTCGCGCTCACCAGCACGCCGGGGCGCGGTTTCGCGGCGCACATCCGCATGCCGCGGGCCATGCCGCCCAAGCCGGCGGCGACGCCGACCAAGAAGGCCTGACGCGCCCGGCACCGCTCAGCGGTGCAGCAGCACCGCAGCGCGTGCCTCCATCGCACGGCCCTCGCCCACCGCGCCCAGCTTCTCGGCGGTCTTCGCCTTCACGTTGACGCGGTCGAGCGCGATCGCCAGCGTCTCGGCAATGCGCGCGCACATCGCCGGGATGTGCGGCGCCAGCTTGGGCGCCTGCGCGATCACGGTGCTGTCGACGTTGCCAATCTGCCAGCCGGCCGCGCGCACGCGCCGTGCCGCCTCGGCCAGCAGCACGGCGGAGTCCGCCCCACGGAACTGCGCGTCCGTGTCCGGGAAGTGGCGACCGATGTCGCCCAGGCCCGCAGCGCCCAGCAGTGCATCGGTGATCGCGTGCAGCAGCACGTCGGCGTCGGAATGGCCGAGCAGGCCGGTGGTGTGCGGCACTTCGATGCCGCCCAGGATGAGCTTGCGCCCGGCGACGAGCTGGTGAATGTCCCAGCCCTCGCCCACGCGGATGTTGAACGATGTCATGCGGTGTCCTGGTTGCGACGCGCGAGCAGCACGGCGTCGGCCAGTGCGAAGTCCTCGGCGTAGGTGACTTTGAAATTCTGGGCGCTGGCCTCGACCAGCAGCGGCGCCAGCCCGCGCGCCTCGATGGCGCTGGCTTCGTCGGTGACGGCGTCGCCCGCCTTCTCCAGCGCGTCAAGCAG
>CALRYR010000070.1:0-12094 GCA_943372425.1 Variovorax sp. YR752
TTCAGCGCATCGATGTCGTTGAGCGGCACGCGGATGAAGCCCTCGACCAGCGGGCCGAAGCCCTTCTGGATCTTCGGGTTGCCGGTGGCCGACAGCGTGGCGATCGAGCGGCCGTGGAAGGCCGCCTCGTAGACCACGATCTCGGGGCGTTCGATGCCCTTGTCATGGCCGAACTTGCGCGCCAGCTTCAGGGCCGCTTCGTTGGCTTCCAGGCCGGTGCAGCAGAAGAAGACGTTGGTCATGCCGGACAGGTCGGTCAGCTTGGCGGCCAGCGTCTCCTGGCCCGGCACGTGGTAGTAGTTGCAGCTGTGGATGATCTTCGAGAGCTGGTCCTGCAGCGCGGGCACCAGCTCGGGGTGGTTGTGGCCCAGCGTGTTGACCGCGATGCCGCCCAGCCCGTCGAGGTAGGCGCGGCCGTTCGTGTCCCAGACTCGGCAGCCCTGGCCGTGCGACAGCGCGATCGGCAGACGACCGTAGGTGTTCATGACGTGAGGCGAGGTGGGTTCTGCGATGGCGCTCATGCGGTTCTCCGGGGAAGGGAAGGCGATTCTAGGCGGCGGGCTTTGCGGCTTTGTTGCCGATTCCGCATTGCAGCAATGTCGGCCGACATGCCGTCGGACGGGCCCGCGGATAGAATCTTGTGCGTCGCAGCACAACGCCTTGCGGCGCTTTCTTCCCACCGATGATTTCTCCCCGCGCCAAAGAAGTTTTCATCCAGGGCATCACGTCCGACGGACGCACGTTCCGCCCGAGCGACTGGGCCGAACGGCTGGCCGGCGTGATGAGTTCCTTCCGCCCGGGCGGCGCGACGCCGGGCAGCCACCTGAGCTATTCGCCCTGGTGCGTGCCGACCAGCGTCGGCGGCGTGAAGTGCGTGATCGTCCACACCGACCTGCGCGACCACGACGTCATGGCCTGGGATTTCGTCATGAACTTCGCACGCGACAACGGCTTGCAGATCGCCGAAGCCTGCGTGGTGCCCGACGTGCCACCGCCGGCCAAGCCCTGAGGCGCGGCCGGCGGCTGGTGGCGCGGAGGTGTTCCTAGCGTCGCGACAGGAGCATCCGCTCGATGGTTTCGGCCAGTTCCTGCGCAACGAACTTGCCGACGAAGGCATCGGCGCCGACACCCTTGGCATGGACCTCGTTCGTCGTTCCGGTGAGTGACGAATGGATCACCACGGGGATCGAGCTGAAGCGCGGGTCGGCCTTGATCTTCCGCGTCAGGGTGAAACCGTCCATCTCGGGCATTTCCAGGTCGGTCAAGACCAGGGCGACCTTGTCGGCCACGGTCTTGCCTTCGGCTTTCGCGACATCGGCGATCGCCTCGAGCTTGTCCCAGGCTTCCTTGCCGGACTTCGTCATCACGTGCTCCGCGCCCATCGCCGTCAGTCCGTGCTGAATCAGGGAGCGGGCCAGCATCGAATCGTCCGCCGCCAGGATCACCGAGCCGGGACGCAACTGGACCCGCACATCGACCGCGTCGGCCTTCTTGTCCTCGGCCGCCGGCGGCAGCACGGTGCGCAGGATCTGCTCGACGTCCAGAACCTGGGCCAGGCGGGTGCCGTGGATGTCGCCATCGAGCCGGGCGATGCTGGTGATCATGCCGCTGGCCGACGTGCTTCCCTCTGCCGAGAGCACCTGGCTCCATTCGAGGCGCACGATCTCGTCCACCTCTTCGACGGCGAAGGCCTGGGTCGTTCGTGCGTATTCGGTCACGAGCAGGATGTTGCGTCCGTTCTTCGGCACGCATCCCACGGCGCTCGGGAGGTCGATCACGGGCATCAGCTGGCCGCGGATGTTGGTCACGCCGAGCACGTGGGGCGACGAGCCCGCGACCGCCGTGATGGTCGGCGTCACGATGATCTCGCGCACCTTGAAGACGTTGATCCCGAACAGCTCGCGCCGGTCCGACTGGGGCGATTCGCCGAGGCGAAACAGCAGCAATTCAAACCGGTTGCTGCTGGTGAGGTTGGTGCGCTCGTCGACTTCATTCAGAACGGTGGTGTTCACGGTATCTCCGGGTGGTGTTTGGCCTGATCGATGGGTCTCCTGAATGCAGGCCCAACGGTCTTGCTATCGGCAACCGGCCGCAATTCCTGCAGGTTGCTCCACACGAAAACTGTGCACATCTGCACGGCGCCCATGAAAAAACCGCCCGAAGGCGGTTTTTCACTTTTGCTGCAGCGCACCCCTGTCAAACGGCGGACCGGCGAACCGGTCCGGGCTTGGCCTGACGGAAGGTCAGGCGGCGGCTGGCGCCGGTGCGGCCAGGGCGAGAGCCTTGACCTTGGCCGACAGGCGACTCTTGTCGCGTGCAGCCTTGTTCTTGTGGAAGATGCCCTTGTCGGCGACGGTGTCGACGATGCTCTGGGCCTTCGCGAAGAGTTCGGTGGCCTTGGTCTTGTCGCCGGCCAGCACGGCCTTTTCGACATTCTTGACCGCGGTACGGTACTTCGAACGCAGCGAGGTGTTCGCAGCGTTGATCTTGACGTCCTGGCGGACGCGCTTGCGGCCCGACGCGAGGCGCGGGTTCTTCTTCTTGGGTTTTGCGGATGCCATTTTTTAGGTTCCTGGTGTCTGGGGATGATGCAGCAAAGCCAAAGATTATAGCCCGGGGCCTGATTTGGCTCCAGGGCTCCGCATTTCCTCGGGGCTCCGCGGTGCGGGGCCTACACTCCGGCGCCGTGTCCCTGCTCAAATCCGCTTCCACCGTTTCGCTCCTGACGCTCGCTTCCCGCATCACCGGGCTCGTCCGCGACGTTCTTTTCAGCTCGGTGTTCGGCGTCAGCGCGCTCACGGACGCCTACAACATCGCCTTCCGCATCCCGAATCTGTTTCGCCGGGTGCTGGGGGAGGGCGCGTTCACGCAGGCCTTCGTGCCGGTGCTGGCCGCCACCAAGACGGCCGAGGGCGAGGCTGGGGCCAAGCAATTGGTCGACCACATCGGCACGCTGCTGACCTGGACGCTGGTGCTGCTGTGCATCGCGGGCATCGTGGGCGCGCCATTGATGGTCTGGGCGATCGCCAGCGGACTTCGGGAATCGGGCGGTTTCGACGCCGCGGTCGTGATGACGCGCTGGATGTTCCCGTACATCGGCTTCATGTCGCTGGTGGCGCTGGCGGGCGGCATTCTCAATACATGGCGCAAGTTCGTCGTGCCTGCCGCATCGCCCGTGCTGCTCAATATCGCCCTGATCGCCTCGATCGTGCTGGGTGCGCCGCTGTTCCGCCGCTGGGGCATCGAGCCGATCTATGCGCAATGCGTCGGTGTGATGGTCGGTGGCGTGTTGCAGTTGGCGCTGCAGTTGCCGGCCCTGCGACGGATCGGCATGCTGCCGCGCATCGGCGTCTCGTTCGCAGCCCTGCGGGCATCCTGGAGCGACCCGACCACGCGCCAGGTGCTGCGCCTCATGGTGCCGGCGCTGATCGGCGTGAGCGGCGCGCAGATCTCGTTGCTCATCAACACCCAGATCGCATCGCACCTGGCCGAGGGCAGCGTCAGCTGGATCACCAACGCCGACCGGCTCATGGAATTCCCGAGCGCGCTGCTGGGCGTGGCGCTCGGCGTGGTGCTGATGCCGCAACTGGCCGGCGCCCGCGCCGCGAAGGACGACGCCCGCTATTCCTCGCTGCTCGACTGGGGCCTGCGGCTCATCCTGCTGCTCGCCTTGCCCTGCGCGCTGGCGCTGCTGGTGTTCGCCAAGCCGCTGGTGTCGGTGCTCTTCCACAACGGCGCCTTCACCGCGCTCGACGTGCAGCGCACCAGCGTCGCGCTGATGGGCTACGGCACCGGCCTGCTCGGCATCGTGGCGATCAAGGTGCTGGCGGCCGGCTTCTACGCCCGGCACGACATGCGCACGCCGATGCGGGTGAGCCTGGGGACGCTCGTGCTGACGCAGGTGCTCAATATCTTCCTGGTGCCTTCGTTGCAGCACGCCGGGCTGACGCTGTCGATCGGCATGGCCCAGCTGGTGAACGCCGGGTTGCTCCTGGTGTTGCTGCGGCGCTCGGGCAGCTTCCGGCCCGAACCGGGCTGGGGGCGCTTCATCGGGCAGGTGCTGGCGGGCACGCTGGTGCTGGCCGTCCTGCTGGTGTGGGCCAACCAGCATTTCGACTGGGTGGCCCTGCGCGAGCAGCGGCTGCTGCGCGTCGGGCTGCTCGCCGCCATCCTCGCGGCCGCGGCGGTGTTGTATTTCGGTACGCTCACCCTGCTGGGCGTGCGCCTGCGCAGTTTCATCAAGCGATAGGCCGCGCCGCGTCGTCGCCTTGACGCTCCCGGCGCGGTCCTCTACAAAGAGCCACATGACGTTCAGCTTCTCGGCACCGACCGCCCTCGAGTATTTCGACTCGCTCGTGAAGAGCGACGACCAGTTTCCGCTGCTCGAGGCGGCCGCATCGCTCGCGCAGGACGAATATCCCGACCTCGACGTGCAGCAGGTGCTGGGCGATGTCGACCAGTTGCTCGCCCGCTTGAAGCGCCGCCTGCCGTCGGACGCTGCTCCCTTGGCCCGATTGCGCGCGCTGAACCAGTTCTTCTTCCACGACCTGAGCTTCGGCGGCAACGTCAACGACTACTACGACCCCGATAACAGCTACCTGAATGCGGTGTTGCGCACCCGCCGCGGCATCCCGATCTCGCTGGCGGTGTTGTGGATGGAACTCGCGCAGGGGCTGGGCCTGCAGGCGCGCGGCGTCGCATTCCCCGGCCATTTCATGATGAAGGTCACGCTGCCCAAGGGTCAGGTGGTGATCGACCCCTTCACCGGCAAGTCGCTGTCGCGCGAAGACCTGAGCGAACGGCTCGAGCCGTACAAGCGCAGCAACGGCCTGGTCGACGAATTCGACGTGCCGCTCGGCCTGTACCTGCAGCCGGCCCCGCCGCGCGAGATCATCGGCCGCATGCTGCGCAACCTGAAGGAAGTGCACCGCGCGCAGGAAGACTGGCAGCGCGCCATCGCCGTGCAGGACCGCCTGGTGGCGCTGCTGCCCGAGGCCTGGGGCGAGCACCGCGACCGCGGGCTGGCCCACGCCGCGCAAGGCAATACGGCATCGGCGGTGCGCGACCTGGAAACCTACCTGCGCCACGCCGAAGAGGCGCTCGACCTCGACGCCATCGCCGAGCGCGTCGCGACGTTGCGCCGGGCGCTCAACTGATGGCCGACGACCTCGGCACGCGCCACCAGTTCCATGGCGTGCAACCGGTGCTGCCGGTGGCGGATGCGGCGCGGGCCGCGCGCTACTTCTGCGACGTGCTGGGCTTCGAGCTGGACTTCATCGCCGGTGAGCCGCCGAGCTATGCAAGGGTCAAGCACGTACCTGCGGCCGGGCAGGGCGAGGCCGTGTACCTTCGGCTCTGGCAGGTCAACGTGCGCGAAGCGCGGCCCTGGCGCGGCGAGATCGTGATCCACGTCGGCCACGACGTCGACGGCCTGCACGCGGCCTACGTCAAGCGCGGGGTCGACATCCTCGAACCGCCGACCTCCCAGCCCTGGGGGCTGCGCGAGTTCGCGGTGCGTGAGCCCGACGGCCATGTGCTGCGCTTCTGCGGCTATCTCACGACCTGAACCACGCCACGGCGCTGCCTCCGGTGGCACGCATCCTGCAGCATCCGGCCATGACCGATTCCGTTCTCGCCCTGTCGCCGCGCCGCTGGCTGTTCGCCGCCGGGGGCCAGCCGCTGCGCGTGCTGCTGGCGCTGGGCAGTGCCATGGCGCTGTGCTTCGGCACGGGCCACATGCATGCGCTCATTCCGGCGGCGCTGGGCATCATCGCCAGCGCGCTCGCCGAAACCGACGACAGCTGGCAGGGCCGCTGGCGCGCGCAGGCCGTCACCTTGCTGTGCTTCGCGCTGATGGCCTTTGCCGTCGAGGCGCTGTTCGGCCGTCCGGTGCTCTTCATCGCCGGCCTGGCGACCGCGGCCTTCGCGCTGACCATGCTTGGCGCGATCGAGGCGCGCTTCAAGGCCATCGGCCATGCCACGCTGATCCTTGCGATGTACGCGACGCTGACGCTCGACCATGCCGCGGCAGGGCAGCCGCGCTGGCACGAGGTGGCGCTGCTGCTGTCGGGCGCCGCCTGGTACGGCGCCTGGTCGGTCGGCTGGGCCGCGCTGTTCCCGGCCGAGCCGGTGCAGGCGCTGCTGGTCAAGCTCTTCCATGCGCTGGCCGATTACGTCGGCTTCAAGGCCTCGCTGTTCGAGCCGGTGCGCGGCGTCGACATCGAACGCAAGCGGTTGTCGCTGGCGCAGCTCAACACCAGCGTGGTGGGCGCGCTCAACGCCGCGAAGGAAAGCATCTTCCGCCGCGTCGGCCCACGGGCGCCGACCGGCCGCATCACGCGCTACCGGGGCCTCTACCTGATCGCGCAGGACGTGCACGAGCGCGCCAGCTCGTCACACGACGACTACAACGCGTTGGCCGATGCCTTCTTCCACAGCGACGTGCTCTATCGCTGCCAGCGCGTGCTGGCGCTGCAGGCCGACGCCTGCCGTCGCCTGGCGCTGTCGATCGCGCGGCGCGAGCCTTTCGTCGCCGGTGGCGCGACGGTGCAGGCGCTGTCCGACCTGCGCAGCGCCATCGCGCACGAACGCACGCGCGCCGACACGCCGCAGCGCCTCGCGTTGCTGGCCTCGGTCGAGGCGCTGGCCCGCAACCTCGCGCAGCTCGACGGCCAGCTCGCCGGCGCCAGCCAGCCCGCGGCGCAGGCCGGCCGGACCGACATGGACCTGTACGACCGCTCGCCGCGCAGCAGTCGCGATGCCATCGAGCGGGTGCGGCGCCAGCTCGCGCCGCGATCGCCCCTGTTCCGTCATGCGGTGCGGCTGGCGGTGGCGCTGATGGCCGGCTACGGCGTGATGCTGCTGATCCACCCGGTGCAGGGCTACTGGATCCTGCTGACCACGCTCTTCGTCATCCAGCCCACCTATGGCGACACGATGGCGCGCATGGCCGAGCGGGTCGCGGGCACCGCGCTGGGCGTGGTGGTCGGCTGGGCCGTGCTCACGCTCTTCCCGCAGCCTTGGCTGCAGTCGCTGGTGGCGGTGGCGGCCGGCGTGTTCTTCTTCGGCGCGCGGGCCCGCCGCTACCTGCTGGCGACGGCGGCGGTCACGCTGCTGGTGCTGATGTTCTTCAACCAGGTCGGCGACGGCGGCCTGCTGCTGTGGCCGCGGCTGATCGACACCGCCATTGGCAGCGCGCTCGCGGGCCTGGCGATGGTGCTGGTGCTGCCGCACTGGGCGGCGCGCCGCATCAACGAGCTGGCCGCCGCAGCCCTGCAGACGCACGCGGCCTACCTGCGGCAGATCGCGGCGCAGTACCGCTCGGGCGCGCGCGACGACCTGGCCTACCGGCTGGCGCGGCGCAACGCTCACAACGCCGATGCGGCGCTGTCGACCGCCGTCAGCGACATGTTCCGCGAGCCGGGCGTGGTGCGGCCGCATGCCGGTGTGGCGCTGCGCTTTCTGATTCGCTCGCACACGCTGCTGAGCTACGTGTCGGCGCTCGGCGCGCACCGCACCTCGCTCGCGGAAGCGCGGTCGGCATCGGCGCTGCTCGACAGCATCGAGGGCGCGGCGGCAGCGCTCGAGGCGCTGGCGCAGGCCTTCGTGCGCGGAACGCCGGATGTCGCGGACATGAGCGTCGGCAACGCGGTGCGTGAGGCGCTGGCGCGTGCGGGCCAGACCGATGCGGACACGCAGGAGGCCGCCGCGCTGGTGCGCACCCAGCTCGGCCTGATCGCGCTGCAGCTCGATGCACTGGGCACGCACACCGTCGAATGGCTGCGGGCCGGCACGCCGGACGCTTCGGCCGCGCCGCTGGCCGCACAGGGCGGCACCGGCGCGCATTGATCGCCAGTCAGTGGTTCTGAACGGCTGACGACGGCGACCCTGGAAATCCGAACTGACGCCACGCCCGCCGCAGCTGCGTGTCCGACCCGAAGCCGGATTGCGCCGCGGCCTGCGTGACGTTCGCGCCCGATTGCAATGCGAGTTGCGCGGACGCCAGCCGCAGCCGCCGCAGGTAGGCCAGCGGCGCCACGCCCGCGTGCTCTACGAAAAGCCGCGTGAGGTGGCGCGGCGACGTGTGGGCCACCTCCGCCATGCGCGGCACAGTCCACTCGACCTGCGGCTGCGCGCTCACGGCGTCCTGCACCCGGTGCAGCGCGGCGTGCAGGTGATGCCGATGCGCGAGAAAAGGCGACAGCTCCGGGTCGTGTGGGCCGCGCCGCAGCGCCACCACCATCGTCTGCGCCACCTGCGCGGCCAGCGCCTCGCCGCAGACCTCGCCGATGCGGTGCAGCATCAGGTCGATCCCGGTCGTCACGCCGGCGCTGCTGCTGACGGGCGGGTCGAGCACGAAGACGCGGTTGGCCACCACTTCGCAATCGGGTGCCGCCGTGCGCAGTTCGTCGAGATGGTGGTGGTGCGTGGTCACGCGGTGCCCGGCCAGCAGGCCCGCATGCGCGGCAAGCAATGTGCCGGCGCAGATGGTGACCAGTTCCAGCCGACCGGCCTCCAGCCGTTGCCCGCCGAGCCAGTGCAGCAGCGCGCGGGCTTCGTCGGTGTCGACCGCGATGGTGCGGCCGGGCAGGCCGACCAGCACGATCCACGCTGGGCCGTCCCACGTCGTCGGCAGGGGCGACAGCCCGCTCAGCAGCACGCCGACCGAACCGACGCTGCTCGGCGTCGGTGACACGAAGTCGATGACGAAGCGCTCGGGCTGACCGTTGGCGCGCAGCAACTGGTTGGCGATGCGCAACGCCTCCGCCGGGCCGGCCCAGTCGAGCACCAGGCTGTTCGGCAGCAGGGCGAAGGCGACGTGGATCGGCGGCTCGGTGGTCAATGACGGCTCCGGCTCGTCGCGATCAACGTTCGGCGGGCGGCCTGCCGGCCAGCCGTTGCAGCAGCTCGGCATGTGCGGCCAGATCGGCGCGGCGATGCTTGGCCTCGCTTGCAGCCGGGTGTTGCTGGAGGCAGTTGCCGCGGCCGTTCCAGTCCCGCGCCGGCCGGATCGGCCGCGGCACCAGGTTGCCGCCGCAGTTGGGGCAGACCTGCTTCAGCAGGGTGTCGGCGCAGTTCGCGCAGAAGGTGCATTCGAAGCTGCAGATGCGCGCATCGGCCGATGCGGGCGGTAGTAAAGCGGCGCAGTGTTCGCAGGCGGGGCGGAGTTCGAGCATGGCGGTGTGCCTTCACGCGGCCTGCAATGCGCCGGCGCGTTCCAGCGCCTGCGTCACGCTGCACAGCGTGGCGAAGCGGCCCTGCAGCACGGTGGCCGTGCGGTCCTTGATCTCGGCGGCCGACAACGGCCGGCCGTCGGGCTGCGTCATGTCGAAGGCCAAAGTCGCGTCGGTCACGTAGTCGACCTGCCAGCCGAGGTCGGACGCATGGCGCGTCGTCGTCTCGCAGCATTGCTCGGTGCGGATGCCACTGACGATGAGCCGGCCGATGCCGTTCCGTGTCAGCCATACGTCGAGCCCGGTGCCGACCAGCGCGCTGTGGCGGTGCTTGGTGACGGTCTCGGCGGCGTCGAAATGCGCCAGGCCTTCCAGCGGGCGCACGTGGCCCGATTCGACCGCGAAGGGGTTGTCAGCCGTCTTCGGTCCGTCGATATGGAACACGCGGACGATCGGCACGCCGGCTTCGCGGCAGCCATCGATCAGCGCGTTCTGGGCGGCGAGGTAGGCGCCCATGTCGCGTTCGGTGGAATAAGGGCGGTGGCGGAACGATTCCTGAACGTCGATCACTATGAGACAGGTCTTCATGGCATGGCGCGCGGTGGCGAACGGGGGATGATGCGCCAGATTTTGCGGCGCTGTCAGCCCATCGTCCGTGCGATGCCAGACCAGTCTCGATCAATTCAGGACATCATCTGGGGCGACGGTGTCAAAGCTCGACCAGCGTCTTGAATCCGCCCCAGAACATGCGCTGCATGTCGAAGGGCATCTTCTTCGGGTCCATCATCGACTGCAGCCGCGGGTCGGCCATCACCTTGGCGTTGATCGCGTCACGCTGTTTGCGCGAGGGGTAGACGATCCACGAGAACACCACGACCTCGTCGGCCTTGAGCTTCACGCTCTGCGGGAAGGACGTGCGCTTGCCGGGCTTCACGTCGTCGGCGACGCACTCGATGTATTCCAGCGCGCCATGCTCGCGCCAGATCTTGCCGGCCTTGCGCGCGATCTTGCGGTAGGCGGCGATGTTGTCCTTGGGCACGGGCAGGACGAATCCGTCGACGTAGCGGGGCATGGGCGATCTCCGGTGGGTGTGGACGAGCAGGGACGAGCGAAGCTTCAGCAGCAGGTGGATCGGCGGACTCATGGGTGCGGATGGCCGGGCGCCGCGGCACCGGGCCGCAGGAACACCGCGCCCAGCAGGGCGGCCGCGGCGGCGAACACCGCACCGACCACGAAGGCCAGCTGGTAACCCGCGTTGAGCGCCACGACTTGCGGTGCGCCGGCCGCCAGTTGCATGCCGGTGCGCGCGGCGGCCAGGCTCGCGAGTACCGCCAGGCCGAGCGAGCCGCCCATCATGAAGGCGGTGTTGACCACGCCGGACGCCAGGCCGGCGTCTTCCGGGCGCACGTCGCTCATGGCGGCGAGCAGCATCGGGTTGAAGGCGATGCCCGCGCCCAGGCCGAGCAGCAGCATGCCCGGCAGCACGTGCACGACGAAGTCGCCGCCCACCGGCGCGCGGGCGAAGCAGGCCAGGCCCGCCGCCGCGATCAGCAACCCGACGGCCAGCGGCCAGCGGATGCCGAAGCGCATCACCAGCTTGGCCGACAGCCCCACCGAAAAGGCCGCCATGATCAGGTTCGCCGGCAGGAAGGCGAGGCCGACCTGCATCGGGCTGTAGCCCAGCACCAGCTGCAGGTAGAGCGCCGAGATGAAGAACCAGGCGAACATCGCGGCGGCCCAGAACACGCCGGCGACGTTGGCGGTGGCCACGTTGCGCAGGCGGAAGAGGCCCAGCGGCACCAGCGGGTCGCGCACGCGTGATTCGACCACCAGGAAGACGGCGAACAGCAGCATGGCAGCGCCCAGCAGTACGAGCGTCTGCGTCGAGCCCCAGCCGGCCTCGTTGCCGTTGACCACACCGTACACCGCAAGCATGAGCGCGGCGGTCACGCTGACGGCGCCGGCCACGTCGAGCCGCATGCCGCTGCGTTCGCCGCGGTGCGCCGGCAGCAGCGCGACGCACAGCGCGTACACCGCCACGCCGATCGGCAGGTTGACCAGGAAGATCCAGTGCCAGCTGAGCGCGCCGGTCAGCAAGCCGCCCAACAACACGCCGATGCTGCCGCCGCCGGCACAGACGAAGCCGTAGACGCCCATCGCCTTGGCTCGGTCGGCCGGCTCGGTGAAGAGATTCATGATCAGCGAAAGCGACACGGCCGACACCACCGCGCCGCCCAGGCCCTGCACCGCCCGCGCCGTGATCAGCAGCGCCTGCGAATTCGCGAGACCGCAGGCCAGTGACGCGAGGGTGAAGGCCACGATGCCGGCGAGGAAGACACGCCGGTGACCAAACAGGTCGCCCAGCCGACCGCCCAGCAGCAGGAAGCCGCCGAAGGTCAGCATGTAGGCATTGACCACCCAGACCAGCGCGGTCTCGCTGAAGGCCAGGTCCTGGCGGATCGAGGGCAGGGCGACGTTCACGATGGTCGTGTCGAGCACGATCATCAGCACGCCCAGGCACAGCACCATCAGCGCGAGCCAGCGACGCCGCTCGTCGGTGGGCGTCGCGGCATGCGCGTGCGCCGTCGTTGGCGCCGACGCCTCAGACATCCTGCTGCATGCCGCCGTTGACCATCCACGGCGTGCCGAAGCGATCGGTGCACATGCCGAAGCGTTCGGCCCAGAAGGTGGGGCCGATCGGCATCGTCACCTGGCCGCCTTCGGCCAGGGCGGCGAACACCTGCTCGGCTTCGGTCGCGGTGTCCTTGTTGACCGTGAGCGCGAAGCCCTTCATGCCCTCGTAGGTCTGGCCTTCCATGGTGTCCGACGCCATCAACTGGCCGCCGTCGAAGCTGAGCATCGCGTGCATCACGCGGTCGGAGGCGGTGGTGCACATCTTCTGCTGCTCGGCGTCCGGCATC
>CALRYR010000071.1:0-12060 GCA_943372425.1 Variovorax sp. YR752
TGGCGGCCACGTCCTCGATCTCGTTCGGGTACACGTTGAAGCCCGACACCAGGATCATGTCCTTCTTGCGGTCGATGATCTTGAAGAAGCCGTGCTCGTCGACGACGCCGATGTCGCCCGTCTTGAACCAGCCATCCGGCGTCATGACCTTCGCCGTCTCGTCGGGCCGCTGCCAGTAGCCCGCCATCACCTGCGGGCCCTTGATCGCGATCTCGCCGGACTGCCCGGGCGCGACCGGCTGGCCGGCGTCGTCGAGCAGCGTCATGGACGTGCTCGGCAGCGGCACGCCGATCGTGCCGGTGTAGGCGGTGCTGGTGGTCGGGTTGCAGCTGACGGACGGCGAGGTTTCCGACAGGCCATAACCCTCGCAGATCGGGCAGCCGGTCTTCTCGAGCCAGAGCTTCGCCACCGCCGCCTGCACCGCCATGCCGCCGCCGACCGACACCTTCAGGTTCTTCCAGTTGACGGTGCCGAAGTCCGGGTGGTTCGCGATGCCGTTGAAGAGCGTGTTCACGGCCGGAAAGCTGTGGAAGGTGTGCTTCGAGAGCTCCTTCAGCGTGGCCGCCATGTCGCGGGGGTTCGGGATGAGGATCACCTTCGCGCCGGTGCGCAGCCCCAGCATCATGTTCACCGTGAACGCGAAGATGTGGTACAGCGGCAGCGCGCACACGCTGGTGGGCTGCTCGCCGGCCGGCACCTTCTGCATCACCGGGTCATTCCAGGCCTCGGACTGCAGCGCGTTGGCGATGATGTTCCGGTGCAGCAGCACCGCGCCCTTCGAGACGCCCGTGGTGCCGCCGGTGTACTGCAGCACGGCCACGTCGTCGGGGCCGATGGTCGGCGTCTTCACGCCGCGCGCCGCCCCCTCGCCCAGCGCCGCGTTGAAGCGCACCGCCTGTGGCAGTTCATAGGCCGGCACCAGCTTCTTGACCTTGCGCACGACGTAATTGACGATCATGCCCTTCAGCAGGCCGAGCCGGTCGCCCATCGCGCCGAGCACGATGTGCTTGACGGGCGTCGACGCCAGGCAATGCTGCAGCGTGGCAGCGAAGTTCTCCATGATGACGATGGTCTTCGCGCCGCTGTCCTGCAGCTGGTGCTCGAGTTCGCGCGGCGTGTAGAGCGGGTTGACGTTGACCAGGATCAGCCCGGCGCGCAGGATGCCCGCGACCGCGATCGGGTACTGCGGACAGTTGGGCATCATCACCGCGACCCGGTCCCCCTTGACCAGCCCCAGGCCCTGCAGGTAGCCGGCGAAGGCGCGGCTGTGGCGGTCGACGCTGGCGTAGCTCACGTCCTTGCCCATGAAGCTGTAGGCGGTCCGGTCGGCGTACTTCGTGAAGCTCTCGTCCATCAGCCCGACCAGCGAGCTGTACTGCGAGGGGTCGATGTCGGCCGGGACGCCCGGCGGGTAGCTGCCGAGCCAGGGGCGATCGGTCATGATCTTGTCTCTCCACGTCTGAAAAAAGTTCGCGGCATCGCCGCGCGATAGCGCTCTTCGGGTTCAGCGGCTCTACTCGATCGCCTTGCCCATGTCCTCGACGACCTTCTTGGCATCGCCGAAGACCATCATGGTCTTGTCCATGTAGAAGAGCTCGTTGTCCAGGCCCGCGTAGCCTGCGGCCATGGAACGCTTGTTCACGATCACCGTCTTGGCCTTGTAGGCCTCCAGGATCGGCATGCCGTAGATCGGGCTGCCCTTGGTGTGCGCCGCCGGATTCACCACGTCGTTGGCGCCCAGGATGATGGCGACGTCGGCCTGGCCGAACTCGCCGTTGATGTCTTCCATCTCGAAGACCTGGTCGTAGGGCACCTCGGCCTCGGCCAGCAGCACGTTCATGTGGCCCGGCATGCGCCCGGCCACCGGGTGGATCGCGTACTTGACCGTGATGCCCTTCTCGGTGAGCTTGGCCGCGAGTTCCTTCACCGCGTGCTGCGCGCGCGCCACCGCCAGGCCGTAGCCCGGCACGATGACGACCGTCTCGGCATTGCTCAGCACGAAGGCCGCGTCGTCGGCGCTGCCGCTCTTCACGCTGCGCTGCACCGCGCCGCCCGCGGCGGCGGTGGCATCGCCCCCGAAGCCGCCCAGGATCACGTTGAAGAAACTGCGATTCATCGCCTTGCACATGATGTAGCTCAGGATCGCCCCCGAACTGCCCACCAGCGAGCCCGCGATGATCAGCATCGCGTTGTTCAGGCTGAAGCCGATGCCCGCCGCCGCCCAGCCCGAGTAGCTGTTGAGCATCGACACCACCACCGGCATGTCGGCGCCGCCGATCGGGATGATGAGCAGCACACCGAGCGCGAAGCCGAGCGCGATGACCAGCACGATGTCCATCCAGCTCTGCGAATGCCAGAAGCCGAACACGAAGAACGCCGCCGCCAGACCGAGCACCGCATTGAGGATGTGCTGGCCCTTGAACTGCACCGGCGCGCCCTGGAACAGGCGGAACTTGTATTTTCCCGAGAGCTTGCCGAACGCGATGATCGAGCCGGTGAAGGTCACCGCGCCGATGAAGGCGCCGAGTGCCAGCTCGATGCGGTTGCCGCCCGGGATCGGCTCGCCGTGCGCCGAGATGCCGAAAGCCCAGGGCTCGGCCACCGCGGCCACCGCGATGAAGACCGCCGCCAGGCCGATCATGCTGTGCATGAAGGCCACCAGCTCGGGCATCTTGGTCATCTCGACGCGCCGGGCGGCAATGGTGCCGGCCGTGCCGCCGACCAGCAGGCCGAGCAGCACCCAGCCCATGCCGAGCGCCTTGCCACCCGACAGCTGCACGATCAGCGCCGCGGTGGTGAGCACGGCGATCGCCATGCCGGCCATGCCGAAGACGTTGCCGCGGATCGAGGTGGTCGGGTGGCTCAGGCCCTTGAGCGCCTGGATGAAGCAGACCGACGCCACCAGGTACAGCAGCGTGACGACGTTCATGCTCATGCTGTGTCTCCCTTGGAGGGCACGGGCGTCTTCTTCTCTTTCTTCTTGAACATCTCCAGCATCCGCCGGGTGACGAGGAAGCCGCCGAAGACGTTGACCGCCGCGAGCGCGACGGCCAGCACGCCCATGGTCTTGCCCAGCGTGGTTTCAGTGAGCGCGGCCGCCAGCATCGCGCCGACGATGACGATCGCCGAGATCGCGTTGGTCACCGCCATCAGCGGTGTGTGCAGAGCGGGCGTGACGGTCCACACCACGTGGTAGCCCACGTAGATGGCCAGCACGAAGATGATCAGGTTGATGACGGTGTGCGAGACGGCGGTGTCCATGGCTTGGCTCCTTTGTTCTTCTACTTGCGCGTGACCTGGCCGTCCTGCGTGACCCGGCACGCAGCCACGATGTCGTCGTCCAGGTCGATCGTCAGGCCGCCGTCCTTCGGCAGGATGAGCTTGAGGAAGTCGAGCACGTTGCGCGCATAGAGCGACGACGCATCCGCCGCCACCAGCGCCGGCAGGTTGGTCTCGCCGACCAGCGTGACGCCGTGCTTGACGACGGTCCGGTCGGTCTCGGTGAGCGGACAGTTGCCGCCCACGCCGCCCGCGCCCTTGCCCGCCGCGATGTCCACGATGACCGAGCCCGGCTTCATGGACTTGACCATCTCTTCGGTGATGAGCGTGGGCGCCGCGCGGCCGGGGATCAGCGCCGTGCTGATGACCACGTCGGCCTGTGCCACGCGCTTGGCGACCTCGGCCTGCTGCCGTGCCAGCCAACTCGCCGGCATCGGCTTGGCATAGCCGCCCACGCCCACGGCCGCTTCCTTCTCTTCGTCGGTGTCGTAGGACACCTCGATGAACTTGCCACCGAGCGACTCGACCTGTTCCTTGACGCTGGGCCGCACGTCGCTCGCCTCGATCACCGCGCCCAGGCGCTTGGCAGTCGCGATGGCCTGCAAGCCGGCCACGCCGACACCGAGGATGACGACGCGCGCGGCCTTCACCGTACCGGCCGCCGTCATGAGCATCGGGAAGAAGCGCTGGTACGCGTTGGCCGCGATCATCACGGCCTTGTAACCGGCGATGTTGGCCTGGGACGAAAGCACGTCCATGCTCTGCGCACGCGTGGTGCGCGGCGCGGCCTCGAGGGCGAAGGACGTGACGCCGGCCGCGGCGAGCCGCTGCAGGCCGACGGCATCGAAGGGATTGAGCATGCCGACGACGACGGCGCCGTGCTTGAGCCAGGGCGCTTCGGCATCGGAGGGGGCACGCACCTTCAGCACGATCTCGGCACCGAACGCGGACGTGGCATCGACGATCCGCGCGCCGGCGGCTTCGTAGGCCGCATCGGTGACGCTGGCGGCGAGCCCCGCCCCCGATTGCACCACCACCGCATGCCCCTGCGCCACCAGCTTCTTCGCCGTCTCGGGCGTCACGCTCACTCGGGTCTCGCCAGCCGCTGTCTCGGCCGGTACGCCAATCAACATGGTGAATCTCCTCGGGGCAGCTGCGGGCTGCATTGTTTTTCGTGGCGCAGCTTACCCGAAGATGTTTGGCGGCCCGAATGGCGCTCAGCGGGCCGCAGGCGCCGGCTTCGGTCGCGTCAGGGCGGGCGACAGCCACTGCCCGCACTCATCGGGCCGCCAATGGAAGCGACGCGCGACGTAGGCGTTGTCGAAGATCACCTTGTAGCGGCACGTGGTGATGCCGCCGCCGCTGTAGAAGTGAAAGATGTAGTCCCATTCGCGCACGCTGGCGATGCCTTCGCTGAAATGCGGCGGCCCGAACCAGTGCAGCAGGTGCGACTTGCGCACGCCGGGCTCGACCTCGTACAGCACAGCGCGGTCGGGAAAGATGCCCTCCGGCCGCGTCGCGCTCGACAGCGGCGGAAAGACGACGCGGCGCACATCGCCATCGTCAGTCAGGCCCCCGCTCAACGGCGCTGTGCAGCCCGCCAGGAACACGGCGGCAAGTAACGTGAGCACCGCAGCCGGAAGCCGACCCAGCATGAAAATCAGAACTCTCGACACGTCTCTCCCCTGCGCTCGGCATCGGCCGAGGACGACGCACTTTAAGCACGCTGCCGATGAGGCCCGGAACGCCGAAGCCTCAAAACGCAAGTTTGGCACTTAATGACAATTGTTAACCATTGGGATTCCGTTCCGAACACTAGTTGACAGTTGCAATCCTTGCCACAATGGTGTCCGACGTATCGGGCACCTAGACCCGTGACGTCGATCAAGGGAGTGATAAAAAATGCGCATAGCTGCACTGGATGACGAACCGGGTCAACTCGACCTGATCAAGTCGACGATGGAAGGCATCGGCCATGAATGCCATGGCTTTTCCGATGGCCGGTCGTTGCTGCGCGAGCTTCGCCAGCAGACCTACGACCTGCTCATCCTCGACTGGACCCTGCCGGACGTGCAAGGCCCGAGCATCGTCAAATGGATCCGTGAAGACCTGAACAGCCGGCTTCCCATCCTGTTCGTGACCAACCGTCGCGAAGAGTCGGACATGGTCGAGGGGCTGAGTGCCGGCGCCGACGACTTCATGGTGAAGCCGGTTCGGGTGGCCGAACTCGAGGCCCGGGTTCGCGCTCTGCTGCGACGCGCCTACCCTGCCCAGCACGAGCCCGAGCTTGTCTTTGGGCCCTACCACTTCTTCCCGCAATCCCGCTTGCTCAAGTTCAAGGGCGAGCCGGCGGAGCTCAAGCATCGCGAGTACGAACTGGCGCTGTTCCTCTTCCAGAATCTGGGCCGCCTGCTGTCGCGCGAGCACCTGCGCGAAGCGGTCTGGGGTTTGGGCGCGGAAAGCCCGTCACGCTCGCTCGACACGCACATTTCGCGCCTTCGCACCAAGCTCGACCTCCGGCCTTCGAACGGCTTCCTGCTTTCGGCGATCTACGGCCTGGGCTATCGGCTTGAGGCCATCGACGGAACGGATCTCTCGAGCGCCCGGGAAACGGATGTGCCCCACCCATGAAATGCCCGCTTGCATTTCATCGACCCATGCCGATGATGAACGGCGAAACGATCGCGATCGGCGACGCCAGCGACACCACAAAACCTCCCGCCCTGGCCGCAGCGCGCCAAGGCTTGCAAGGAATGAATGCAATGATCCGGATGATGAAGTTTTTCCTGGCCGCCACCCTCGCGGGATGGCTCGGCCTGGCGGCCGCGCAGGACGTGGAGCCCAGCGACATGGTGCGCGGCGGGCTGCAGGCGATCCAGATGATCGACCAGGCCAAGGCCGGCGACCTGTGGGACGGGGCCGCCGCCGGTGCGCGCAAGCGCGCACCACGCGCCGAATTCATCAGCAATGTCACGAAGGCGCGTGCGACGCTGGGCGCCGCGCAGCAGCGCACCTGGGTCGCGATCAACCGCCAGGTGCTCAACGATGCCGACGCCGACCTGGCCGGCCAGTACGTCAGCGTCGAGTACGAGACGCGCTTCGCCAACAAGCCCGCCGCCATGGTGCGCGAGTTGGTCAGCTTCCACCTCGACCGCGACGGGATCTGGCGCTTCAGCGGCTACCTGCTGCGCTGATCGAAGGCAGAGCCGGCATGTCGGACCTGCGCTGGAAACCCAACGTCACCATCGCGGCGGTGATCGAACGCGACGGCCGCTTCCTGCTGGTCGAGGAACACACCTCGCACGGCCTCAAGCTCAACACACCGGCCGGCCATCTCGACCCCGGCGAATCGCCGGCCGAAGGCTGCGCCCGCGAGGCCCTGGAAGAAACCGCCCACCACTTCGTGCCCACCGCGCTGGTGGGTGTGTACATGGCGCGCTTCCAGCGGCAACCCACGGCGAACGTCGAACGGCGCGACAGCGAGGAAGACATCACCTACCTGCGCTTCGCCTTCGCAGGCACGCTCGGCGACTTCGTCCATGGGCGTCCGCTCGACGAAGGCATCGTGCGCACGCTGTGGATGACACCCGAAGAGATCCGCGCCAGCGTGGAACGCCATCGCAGCCCGCTGCTGCTGCAGTGCATCGAGGACTACCTGGGCGGCGCGCGCCATCCGCTGTCGCTGATCCACACCGACGGCTCGGTGTACGGGCCGCCGGTGCCCTGATCCGGCGGCGCCGCGCTGCGCTCAGTGGGCCGTGGCGGTCGCAGTGGCGATCACGCCACCCCCAAGGCACACCTCGCCGTCGTACAGCACGGCCGACTGGCCCGGCGTGACGGCCCATTGCGCTTCCGGGAAGTCGAGGGCGAAGGCGCCGTTGGCGCCCGCGGCCAGCGTGCATGTCGCATCGGTCTGGCGGTAGCGCGACTTGGCCGCATAGGCCCCAGCGACCGGTGCCGCGCCTGACACCCAGCTCGCGTCGTCGGCCGTCAGCGCGTGGGACAGCAGCCACGGATGGTCGTGGCCCTGCACCACCCACAGCGTGTTCTTTCCCATGTCCTTGCGCGCCACGAACCACGGCGAATGGTCGCCCGCCCCGCGTTGCGCGCCACGCGCCTTCACGCCACCGATGCCCAGGCCCTGGCGCTGGCCGAGCGTGTAGAAGCTCAGGCCCTGGTGCTCGCCCAGTGTGCGGCCACGCTCGTCCTTGATCGGGCCGGGCTCTTTAGAGATGTAGCGATTGAGAAAGTCGCGGAACGGCCGCTCGCCGATGAAGCAGATGCCGGTCGAGTCCTTCTTCTTCGCATTCGGCAGGCCGATGGCGTCGGCGATGCGGCGCACCTCGGTCTTGTGCAGCTCGCCGACCGGAAACAGCGTCTTCGACAACTGCGCCTGGTTCAGGCGGTGCAGGAAATAGCTCTGGTCCTTGGCCGGGTCGAGGCCCTTGAGCAGCTCGTGCCGCTGCGCGCCTTCGTTGAAGCGCACCCGGGCGTAGTGACCGGTGGCAATCTTCTCGGCGCCCAGGCGCATCGCGTGGTCGAGGAAGGCCTTGAACTTGATTTCGGCGTTGCACAGCACGTCCGGGTTCGGCGTGCGGCCGGCCTGGTACTCGCGCAGGAACTCGGCGAAGACACGGTCCTTGTAGTCCGCCGCGAAGTTGACGTGCTCGATCTCGATGCCCAGCACGTCGGCCACGCTGGCCGCATCGACGAAGTCGATGTTCGACGAGCAGTACTCGCTGTCGTCGTCGTCTTCCCAGTTCTTCATGAAGATGCCGACCACCTCGTGGCCCTGCTGCTGGAGCAGGTGCGCGGTGACGGCGGAGTCGACCCCGCCGCTCAGGCCGACCACGATGCGTTGCTTTTTCATACGGCCACCATTGTCCCCGCCCCGGTCGGCCGTTGCCCGTCTACGGGAAATCCCCAACACGGTGGCGACAGCATGGACGAGCCCGCACTTCCACAATGCGGTGACAAGCATCACAACAGGAGAAACCATGCCCGTCCCATCCATCCTTCCGCGGGGCGCACCCGTGTCGCGCCGCCGGGTCTGCCAGTCGATCGCGCTGCTTGTAGCCGGCGGCACCGGCGCGCTGCACGCCCAGGGCGCCTGGCCGCAGAAGCCGATCCGGCTGGTCGTGCCCTTTGCGCCGGGCGGCTCGAGCGAGGTGGTGGCGCGCTCCGTGGCAGGCGAACTCACCAAGCTGCTCGGCCAGAGCGTCTTCGTCGAGAACAAGCCCGGCGCGGCGGGCACCATCGCGATGCAGGACGTGGCGAAGGCCGGTGCCGACGGCTACACGCTAATCCTCGGCCACGTCGGCACGCTGGCGGTCAACCCGTACATGCTGAGCAACCAGCCCTACGACGTGAACAAGGACTTCGTGCCCGTCACGCTGCTGGCCAAGGTGCCGAACGTGCTGGTGGTTCACCCCGACGTGCCGGTGAAGAACTTCAAGGAGTTCATCGCCTACGCCAAGGCCAACCCGGCCAAGCTCAACTACTCGTCGGCCGGCAACGGCAGCTCGGGCCACCTGAGCATGGAATACCTCAAGCTCACGGCCGGCTTCTTCATGACGCACATCCCCTACCGCGGCAGCGGCCCGCAGATGACCGACCTGCTGGCCGGGCGCACCCAGGTCGCGATGAACGGCCTGCCCAGCATCTCGGCCTTCATCAAGAGCGGCAAGCTGCGCGCGCTGGCGGTCGGCTCGGCCCAGCGCATCGCGGCGCTGCCGGACGTGCCGACCATCGCCGAGAGCGGCTACAAGGGTTTCGAAACCTCGCAGTGGTATGGCCTGCTGGCACCGGCCGGCACGCCCGCGCCGATCGTGAAGCGCCTGCAGGAGGAAAGCCTCAAGGCGCTGCGCACCGGCCCGGTGACCGAGCGCTTCGCGCACGACTCCGCGCTGGGCGTGGGCGACACACCCGAGCAGTTCGGTGCCTTCATCGCCGCGCAGCAGAAGGTCTGGAAAGAAATCGTGGTCAAGGCCGGCATCAAGCCCGACTGATCGACACCAAAACGGAGAACAACATGCCCTGGCAACAAATCTACGACCCCTTCGGCAACATGATCATCTCGACCGCGCTGGCGGCGATTCCGGTGGTCGTCATGCTCGCCGCGCTCGGCTTCTTCCACATCAAGGCGCACATCGCGGCGGGCATGGGCCTGATCGCCGCGATCATCGTGGCGGTCTTCGCCTACGGCATGCCGGCGGACATGGCCGGGCGCGCGGCGCTCTTCGGCGGCTTCACCGGCCTGCTGCCGATCGGCTGGATCGTGCTGAACATCATCTTCCTGCACCAGCTGACCGAACAGAACGGCAGCTTCAAGGTGCTGCAGGATTCGTTGTCGGGCATCACCGAGGACCGGCGCATCCAGCTGCTGCTGATCGCCTTCAGCTTCGGCGCCTTCTTCGAGGGCGCGGCCGGCTTCGGCACGCCGGTGGCGGTGACCGCCGCCATCCTGATCGGCCTGGGCTTCTCGCCGCTGGCCGCCTCGGGGCTTTCGCTCATCGCGAACACCGCGCCGGTGGCCTTCGGCGCGCTGGGCACGCCGGTGATCACGCTGGCCAAGGTGCACGGCTACGACCTGATGGAGGTCACCGCGATGATCGGTCGGCAGTTGCCCTTCTTCTCGCTGCTGGTGCCCTTCTGGCTCATCTGGGCCTTCGCCGGGCGCAAGGGCATGATGGAAATCTGGCCGGCCATCCTGGTGACCGGCCTGTCCTTCGCGATCCCGCAGTTCCTGGTGTCGAACTACATCGGGCCCGAATTGGTGGACATCATTGCGGCCATCGTCTCGATGACCTGCCTGGTCGCCTTCCTGCGCGTGTGGAAGCCCAAGACCGTCTGGACGTCGGCCTCGCTGCGCGGCAAGGACATCAGCGCCCATGAAGCCAAGCCACCGATGCCGGTCGCAGCGCACAGCCGCTCGGAACTGATCCAGGCCTGGATGCCGTGGGTCATCCTGTCGGTGTTCGTGTTCATCTGGGGGCTGCCAGTGGTCAAGACCTGGCTCAACGGCCTGTTCGCGCCGGCCTTCCCAATGGGTGGCCTGCACAACCTGATCGAGAAGATGCCGCCGGTGGTGCCACAGCCCACGAAGGAAAGCGCCGTCTACACGCTCAACATCCTGTCGGCCACCGGCACCGCGATTTTGCTGTCGGCGTTGGTGAGCGCGTTTCTCATGAAGTACAACCCGGTCGCGATCGTTCGCACCTTCTTCAAGACGATCTGGCTGGTGAAGTACTCGCTGCTGACCATCGTGCTGATGCTCGCGCTCGGCACGCTCACCCGCTACTCGGGCACCGACACCACGCTGGGCCTGGCCTTCGCCAACACCGGTGTGTTCTATCCCTTCTTCGGCACGCTGATGGGCTGGCTGGGCGTGGCGCTGACCGGCTCCGACACGGCGTCGAACGTGCTGTTCGGCGGCATGCAGAAGGTGGCAGCCGACCAGCTGGGCCTGTCGCCCAACCTGATGGGCGCGGCCAACAGCTCGGGCGGCGTGATGGGCAAGATGATCGACGCGCAGTCGATCGTCGTCGCCTCCACGGCCACGCGCTGGTTCAACCACGAAGGCGATATCCTCCGCTACGTCTTCTTCCACTCCATCGCGCTGGCCTGCCTGGTCGGCCTCTACGTCACCATGCAAGCCTACGTCTGGCCCTTCACCCTGATGGTCGTCAAATGACCGTCATCACGACCATCGAAGACCTGCGCGTACTCGCCGAACGGCGCGTGCCGCGCATGTTCTACGACTATGCCGATTCGGGTTCGTGGACCGAGAGCACCTACCGCGCCAACAGCGACGACTTCAAGAAGATCAAGCTGCGCCAGCGCGTGGCGGTGAACATGGAAGGCCGCTCGCTGGCCACCACGATGGTCGGCCAGGCGGTGAAGATGCCGGTGGCCATCGCCCCGGTCGGGCTCACCGGCATGCAGCATGCCGACGGCGAGATCCACGCGGCGCGCGCGGCCGAGAAGTTCGGCATCCCGTTCACGCTCTCGACCATGAGCATCTGCTCGATCGAGGACATCGCGGCGAACACCACGGCGCCGTTCTGGTTCCAGCTCTACATGATGCGCGATCGCGAATCGATGGCCCGCATGATCGAGCGCGCCCGCGTCGCGAAGTGCAGCGCGCTGGTGCTCACGCTCGACCTGCAGGTGATCGGCCAGCGCCACAAGGACCTGAAGAACGGCCTGACCGCGCCGCCGCGGCCGACGCTGCGCAACATGATCAACCTCGCCACCAAGCCCGGCTGGTGCCTGGGCATGCTGGGCACCAAGCGCCGAACCTTCGGCAACCTGGTGGGCCATGTGAAAGGCGTGAGCGACATGAAGTCGCTCTCGGCCTGGACCAACGAGCAGTTCGACCCGACGCTGTCGTGGGCGGACATCGCGTGGGTCAAGCAGCAATGGGGCGGCAAGCTGATCCTCAAGGGGATCATGGTCGCCGAAGACGCGCAACTGGCCGTCGACGTGGGCGCCGACGCCATCGTCGTGAGCAACCACGGCGGCCGGCAGCTCGATGGCGCCCCGTCGAGCATCGAGGCGCTGCCGCCCATCGTCGATGCGGTCGGCGACAAGCTCGAGGTCTGGATGGACGGCGGCATCCGCAGCGGCCAGGACGTGCTCAAGGCCTGGGCGCTCGGCGCCCGCGGCACCATGATCGGCCGCGCGATGGCCTACGGGCTGGGTGCGATGGGCGAAGCGGGCGTGACCAAGGCGCTGCAGCTCATCCACAAGGAACTGGACGTCACCATGGCCTTCTGCGGA
>CALRYR010000072.1:0-12020 GCA_943372425.1 Variovorax sp. YR752
GCTGGCTGCGGACGGGGTTCGGACTGTGCATCACGGTTCTTTCGCTCGCAAGAAATGCGCCAAAACAGGACCACCCACTCTGCGGTGCGCAAGCGAAAAGGTCAAGCCGCCGCCACGATGGCCCACGCGAAACAGAACTCGGCTCGAACCGTGCAATCGTTGCACCGACCCGTCCCTACACTGAATTCGCCTTTCAACGCGCACCGCACCGCCAGTGCGCAGCCCCCTCTCCTTCTCTCCAAGGACACCTCATGAAGAAGCGCGAATTCCACAAGTTGTTGCTAGCGGGCGGCGCCCTCGGCCTGGCCGAATTCCCTCTGGGCCTGACCCAGGCCTTCGCCCAGGGAACGGGCGGCGTCAAGGGCGGCACGCTCAACTCCATCGTCCAGCCTGAACCGCCGATCCTGAACCTGGCCGTGAGCCAGCTCACACCGACGCAGATGGTGTCGGGCAAGATCTTCCTGAGCCTGCTGACCTACGACGTCAACCTCAAGCCGATGCCGAGCCTGGCCAAGAGCTGGGCCATCTCGCCCGACGGCAAGACCTACACCTTCAACCTCGAGCCCAAGGCCAAGTGGCACGACGGCAAGCCGCTGACGTCCGAGGACGTGGTCTACACGGCGATGGAATTCCTGCCGCTCACGCACCCGCGTGCCAAGGCGATCTTCGGCCGCTGCGAGTCGATCACCGCGCCCGACGCCCACACCGTGGTCTTCAAGCTGAAGGAACCCTTCGGCCCCTTCATCGGCGCCTTCGACATCTCGAACCTGCCGGTGATGCCGAAACACATCTACGCCGGCACCGACGTGGTCAAGAACCCGGCCAACCTGAACCCGATCGGCTCGGGCCCCTTCAAGCTGAAGGAATGGGTGCGCGGCTCGCACATCCACCTGGTGCGCAATGACGACTACTTCAAACCCGGCCTGCCCTACCTCGACGCCATCATCTACCGCGTGGTGCCCGACGGCGCCTCGCGCGCCCTGGCGCTGGAGAACGGCACGGTGCAGCTCACGCAGTGGACCGACCTGGAACTGTTCGACGCCCAGCGCCTGAGCAAGAAGCCCAACCTCGCCACCACCACCAAGGGCTACGAATACTTCGCGCCCATCATGTGGCTGGAGATCAACAACCGCACCGCGCCGCTGAACGACAAGCGCTTCCGCAAGGCGGTGATGCATGCGATCGACCGCAGCTTCATCAAGGACAAGATCCTGTACGGCTTCGGCAAGGTCGCCACCGGCCCGGTCAACTCGAAGACGAAGTTCTACGAGCCGAACGTCACCAAGTACGACTTCTCGATCGCCAAGGCCAAGGCGCTGCTCGACGAGATGGGCCTGAAGCCCGATGCCAAGGGCGTGCGCACCACCGTGCGCCTGCCGGTGTCGCCCTACGGCGAGATGGTGCAGCGCACCTGCGAGTACATCCGCCAGTCGCTCGCCAAGGTGGGCATCGCGGTGGTGCTGGAGTCGACCGACCCCGGCAGCTACACGCAGCGCATCAGCAACTGGGACTTCGACATGAACCTCTCGTGGCTGTACCAGTTCGGAGACCCGGCACTGGGCGTGACGCGCAATTACGTGTCGAGCAACATCCGCAAGATCCTCTTCACCAACACCGAAGGCTACGTGAACCCGCAGGTCGACAAGCTGGCCGACGAGGCCGCCGTGGCGGTCGAAGATTCGAAACGCCAGGCGCTCTACAGCGAGATGCAGAAGATCATCGTCGACGAGGTGCCGATCGCCTGGCTGGTGGAGATGGAGTTCCCCACGATCTACGACAAGCGCATCCAGAACCTGGTGACGAGCGCCATCGGCATCCACGAGAGCTTCGACACGGTCTACTTCAAGGGCTGAGCACCGGCCGCTATGAATCTTCAATGGCTCCAAGGCCTGGGCGCACTCGGTGTGCGCCTGGGCAAGATGGTGGCGGTCATCCTGCTGATCGCCATCTTCAATTTCATGCTGGTGCGCGCGGCGCCCGGCGACCCCGCACTCGTGATGGCGGGCCAGTCCGGCGCCACCGACGAGGCCTTCCTCAAGCGCGTGCGTGCGGAATACGGCCTCGACCAGCCGATGCCCACGCAGCTCGCCACCTACCTCGGCAAGGTGGTGCGCTTCGACCTGGGCTATTCGCA
This sequence comes from Variovorax sp. YR752, assembly GCA_943372425.1. GTDB lineage: Bacteria > Pseudomonadota > Gammaproteobacteria > Burkholderiales > Burkholderiaceae_C > Variovorax. Next base: position 2,135 of record CALRYR010000072.1, read on the forward strand.
CCGCCAGCAACGCACGGTGCTCAGCGCCATCCTCGAGCGCCTGCCGGCCACGCTGCTGCTCACCCTCTCGGCCTTCGCCATCTCGCTCGTGGGCGGCGTGGTGCTCGGCAGCCTGGCGGGGGTACGCGCCGGCAAGCTGTCCGACACGCTCATCAGCCTGCTCGCGCTGGTGATCTACGCCACGCCCGTCTTCTGGCTGGGCCTGATGCTGGTGCTGCTGTTCTCCGTGCAGCTCGGCTGGCTGCCGGCCTTTGGCTACGAGACCATCGGCGTCACCATGAGCGCCTGGGCCGGCGTGGTCGACAAGCTCAAGCACCTGGCGTTGCCGGCCTTCACGCTGGGCATGCTCTACCTCGCCATCTATGCACGGCTGATGCGCTCGTCGATCATCGAAGTGAGCCACCAGGACTACGTGAAGACCGCGCGCGCCAAGGGCGCATCCGACAGCCGCATCCTGTGGCGCCACATGCTGCGCAATGCACTGCTGCCGGTGGTAACCATGGCCGGCGTGCAGGCCGGCACGCTGATCGGCGGCTCGGTGGTGATCGAGACCGTGTTCGCCTGGCCGGGCCTCGGGCGCCTCACGTACGACGCCGTGCTGCAGCGCGACTACCAGATGATGCTGGGCGTGTTCCTGGTGCTGTCGGTGCTGGTGATCTTCTTCAATTGGCTGACCGATCTTCTCTACCGGGTCATTGATCCGCGCATCAAGGCCGTCTGATGAAAGCCATCTTCCGATCCTTCCTGCGCCATCCGAGCGGCATGCTCGGCCTGGTGATCCTGCTGGCCGTGATCGTGCTGGCCGTGACCGCGCCGATCTTCTTTCCGGGCGACCCGTGGGACACCGTGGCGGCGCCTTTCACGCCACCGCAGACCGACGGCATGCTGCTGGGCAGCGACAGCCTGGGTCGCGACATCGCCTCGGGCATCGCGCACGGCACGCGCGTGTCGCTGATGATCGGCGTCATCTCGACCTTCGTCGCGCTGGTCATCGGCGTGGTGGTCGGGGCGCTCTCGGGCTACGTGGGCGGGCGCGTCGGCGAATGGCTGATGCGCTTCACCGAGCTGTTCCAGACCATCCCCGCCTTCATGCTGTGCATCCTGCTGGTGGCGATCCTGGAGCCATCGATCCGCACCGTCGTGATCGCCATCGCGCTGGTGAGCTGGCCACAGGTCGCGCGCCTCACGCGGGGCGAGTTCCTTGCGCTGAAGGAGCGGGAGTTCGTGCAGGCGGCGCGCTGCCAGGGCGAGTCGCCGCTGTCGCTGATCGTGCGCTACATCCTGCCGAATGCGCTCTCGCCGATCATCGTGGCGGGATCGCTGGCCATCGCGAGCGCCATCCTGATCGAGAGTGCACTCAGCTTCATGGGCCTGGGCGACCCCAACCTCATGAGCTGGGGTTTCATGATCGGCTCGGCCCGCACCATGCTGCGCCAGGCCTGGTGGATGAGCTTCTTCCCCGGCCTCGCCATCCTGCTGACCGTGCTGGCCATCAACCTGGTTGGCGAAGGACTCAACGACGTGCTGAATCCGAGGATCTCGCGCAAATGACCGCCTCGCATTCCTCTTCCTCTTCTCCTCTGCTGTCGATCCAGGACCTGTCGATCGTCCTGCCGACCTCGGGCGACCGTGGCTACGCGGTGGAGGGGCTGTCGCTGGACATCGCCGAGAACGAGATCGTCTGCCTGGTCGGCGAATCGGGCTCGGGCAAGTCGATGACGGCGCACGCCATCCTCGGCCTGCTGCCGCCGCGCGTAGCCATCGACGCCAGGAGCCGCATCCTGCTCGAAGGCACCGACCTCACGAAGCTCGACGACGACGCCATGCGCAAACTGCGCGGCGAGCGCATCTCGATGGTGTTCCAGGAGCCGATGAGCGCGCTCAACCCGCTGCAGCGCATCGGCGCGCAGGTGGCCGAGGCGCTGCAACTGCACAACGCGGCCGGGCTCAGCGCCACGGCGATCGAAGAACGCTGCGTCGCGATCATCGACGCGGTGGGCCTGCCCTCGCCCCGGCAGATCGTGCGCAGCTACCCCTTCCAACTCTCCGGCGGTCAGCGCCAGCGCGTGATGATCGCGATGGCCTTGCTGAACAACCCGCGCCTGCTGCTGGCCGACGAGCCGACCACCGCGCTCGACGTGACCACGCAGCGCCAGATCCTCGACCTCGTGCAGAAACTGCAGGCCGACCGCAAGATGGGCGTGCTCTTCATCACGCACGACTTCGGCGTGGTGGCGGACATCGCCGACCGCGTGGTGGTGATGCGCCACGGCTGCGTGGTCGAGCAGGGCAGGCGCGACGCAGTGCTGCGCCACCCGCAGCACGAATACACGCAGGCACTGATCGCCGCGGTGCCAGGGCGCCATGCGCGCAGCACGGCGCCGTCCGGAAGGGTCGCCGAGCCGCTGCTGAAGATCGAGCAGCTCAAGAAGACCTTCGTCTCAAAGTCGGGCCTGTTCTCGCCACCGCGCACGGTGGTGGCCGCCGACGGCATCGACCTGGCGATCCAGGAAGGCGAGACGGTGTCGGTGGTGGGTGAATCCGGCTCGGGCAAGTCGACGCTGGGCCGCATGGTGATGCGCCTGATCGAGCCCGACAGCGGCCGCATCACCTTTGCCGGCCAACCGGTGCTGGGGCAGGATGCGGCGGCGCTGCGCGCCTACCGCAAGCAGGTGCAGATCATCTTCCAGGACCCTTTCGCCTCGCTCAATCCCCGCCAGAAAGTGGGCGATGCGATCGCGCGCGGGCCGATGATCTACGGCGCGTCGCGCGCCGATGCGCTGAAGGCGGCGGCGGCACTGCTCGACCGCGTGGGCCTCGGTGCGTCGGCGGTGAACCGCTTCCCGCACGAGTTCTCGGGCGGGCAACGCCAGCGCATCTCGATCGCACGCGCGCTGGCGCTCAAGCCGCGGCTGCTGATCGCCGACGAGGCCGTATCGGCGCTCGACGTGTCGATCCAGTCGCAGGTGCTCGCGCTGCTGGCCGAACTCAAGGCCGAGCTGGGGCTGACCATGATGTTCATCACCCACGACCTGCGCGTGGCCGCCGAGATCTCGAACTCGGTGGTGGTGATGCAGAAGGGCCAGATCGTGGAGCGCGGCGCGCCGGGGCAACTGTTCGCCAACCCGCAGCATGCGTACACGCGCACGCTGCTCGGTGCGATGCCGGGGCTGGACTTCTTCGAACACAAGCTCGCCGCATGAAGACCATCACATCACCCTCGGTCGATCTGGGCTGGCACATGGGCGCGCCCTCGTTGGCGCTCGATCCCGATGCGCTGTCAGCCGAACGCATGCGTGCGCGCTTCAGCGGCATGCGTGAGACCAGTCCGACGGTGAACGTGTGGCGCGGCGCCGGCCCGGTCAGCGTGTTGCCGCGCACGCTGCGCGACGACATCGACGCCCTGACCTTCGTGCCGCTCGGCGCGCAGGCACCGATGCGCTGGGACGCCTCGCTCGCGGCGAACCACACCGACGGCCTCGTGGTGCTGCACCGCGGCCAGATCGTCTACGAGTTCTTCGACGGCCCGCTGAAGCCGCACAAGCCGCACGTCTGCATGTCGGTGACCAAGTCGCTGGTCGGCACGCTGGTGGCGGCTGAGATGGTGGCCGGCCGCATCGACCCCGACGCGCGGGTGCCGGTGTACGTGCCCGAGCTCGCCGACAGCGCTTGGGGCAACGCCACCGTGCGCCAGGTGATGGACATGACCACCGCGCTGCGCTACGACGAGGACTACACCAACCCGGCGGCCGAGGTGTGGACCTACCTGCGCGTGGCCGCCCAGGTGCCCGGCATGCCCGCGCCCGCTGGCAGCCCGGTCGGCATCCGCGAATTCCTGCGCACGATCCGCGCCGACGGCACGCACGGCGAGCGTTACACGTACAAGACGGTCAACACCGAGGTGCTCGGCTGGATCCTCTGCAACGTGACCGACAAGCCGCTGGAGCAACTCGTCGAGGAACGCCTGTGGACGCCGATGGGCGCCGAACAGGACGCCTACTTCGTGGTCGACCCGCGCGGCAAGGCCGGCGCCGGCGGCGCCTTCAGCGGCGCGCTGCGCGACATGGCGCGATTCGGCGAGACGATGCGCTGCAAGGGCCTCTTCAACGGCCAGCAGATCGTGCCCGAAGCCGCGGTGGCCGACGTGGAGCGCGGCGCCAACCCCGCGCACTTCGCGCAGGCCGGCTACACGCTGCTACCGGGCTGGAGCTACCGCAACCAGTGGTGGATGACGCACAACGTGCACGGGGCGTTCTGCGCGCGCGGCATCCACGGCCAGAATATCTATGTCGATCCGAAGGCCGAGATGGTGATCGCGCGCTTCGCATCGCATCCCAAGGCGGCGAGCGCGAACACCGACCCGACCACGCTGCCGGCGTACCACGCGCTGGCCCAACATCTGATATCCGTTTCATGACCGCTCCCACCGTCGTCGCTCTGCTGAGCCACACCGCCAAGCTCGATTTCCTGCGCCCCATGCTGGAGGCCGCCAACCCGTCGCTCGATGTCGTCATCTGGCCCGATCCGCGCTGCTTCGAGGCCGAAGTCGCCGTGTGCTGGAACTCCCCGCCCGGCGTCTACGCGCAGATGCCCCGACTGCGCCTGGTGCACAGCATCGCCGCCGGCGTCGACAACGTGGTCGCCGAACAGGACGTGAGCGCCCTGCCGGTCTGCCGCGTGGTCGACCCGATGCTGGCCGAAGGCATGCTGCAGTTCGTGCTGTGGGGCGTGCTGCACTTCCACCGCAAGCTCGACCAGGCCATGGCCAGCCAGCGCATCCAGGAATGGAAGCGCCCCCGGCAGACGCCGGCCTCATCCTGCCGCGTCGGGCTGATGGGCATGGGCGAACTCGGCGGCCACATCGCGCGGCGCCTGCCCTCCCTCGGCTACCCGGTCAGTGGCTGGGCGCGCACGCCGCGCGAGATCCCGGGCGTGACGATGTTCAGCGGCGATGCCGGCTACGACGACTTCCTTGCGCAGACCGATGTGCTGGTGTGCCTGCTGCCGCTGACGGCGCAGACGCGCGGCATTCTCGGCGAACGCACCTTCTCGGCCCTGCCCAAGGGCGCGGCGCTGATCCACTGCGGCCGCGGCGAGCACCTGGTCGAGGCCGACCTGATCGCCGCGCTCGGCAGCGGCCAGTTGCGCGGCGCCATCGTCGACGTGTTCGAGCAGGAACCGCTGCCCGCCGACCACCCGCTGTGGACCACGCCCGGCCTGGTCGTCACGCCGCACATGGCGACCATGGCCACCTACGACGTGGTGGTGCAGCAGGTGGTGCGCAACATCGCGCAGATGCACGAGAGCGGCCCTTATTTCAACCAGGTCGACATGGCGCGCGGCTACTGATGCGCAGGCCTGGACATTGCCAACCCTTCACTCGCCATCCACCGCCATGAGCCAGCTCGACCCTGCCGTTGCCGCATCGACCCAGGGCGCCAAGCCGGCGCCGCTCGACCCGCAGATTCAGCTCTTCGTGCAGCGCATGGGCGCGGCCGCATCGAAGTTCCCGCGCCGCGACACGGTGTCGATCGCGGAAGGTCGCGCCATCGCCGAGCAGGTGCGCGCACCCTGGGCGGCCGGCGGCCCGGTGATGGCACGCACGACCGAGCAGCGGGTGCCCACGCGCCACGGGAACGTGCTGATCCGCACCTACGTGCCGAAAGAATGCCGCATGCCGGGTGCCTTCTTCTACATTCATGGCGGCGGCTTCGTGCTGTTCAGCATCGACACGCACGACCGACTGATGCGCGAGTACGCCGAGCGTGCCGGCATCGTGGTGATCGGCATCAACTACACGCGCGCGCCTGAAGCCAAGTTCCCGCAGCCGATCGAGGAATGCATCGACACCGTTCGCTGGCTTGTCGACCACGCGGCCGACATCGGCTTCGACCCGCAACAGTTCTTCATCGGCGGCGACTCGGCCGGCGGCAACCTGTCGCTGTGCACCGCGATGCACTTCCGAGACCTCGGCGACAGCCCGATCCGCGGCATGGTGCTCAACTACGCGGGCTTCAGCACCGACTTGTACCGGGACTCGGTGGTGCGCTATGGCGCGGGCGACTACGGCCTCTCGCTGCACATGATGGTGTGGTTCTACCGGAACTACCTCGGTCGCAAAGAGGACTACACCGACCCGCGCATGAACCTGCTGGCCGCCGACCTGCACGGCATTCCGCCGGCCTTCCTGGTCATCACCGAATGCGACCCGCTGTACGACGACAACATCGAGATGGTCGACAAGATGAAGGCCGCGGGCGTCGACGTCGACGCGAAGATCTACAAGGGCACGGTGCACAGCTTCCTCGAAGCCGTGTCAATCGCCGACGTGGCGAGCGAGGCCTTCGACGACACCGTACGCTGGCTGCAGCGACACGCCTGAAACTGCCGACGATGTACACACCGCCCGCCTATGCGGAACATGACGAGGCCCTGCTGCGAGCCCGCATGCGCGCGTGGAGCTTCGCAACGCTCGTGACCTGCGGCGCCGAGGGCCTCAACGCGACGCACCTGCCCTTTCTCGTCGATGACGAGGGGCCGCACGGTTTGCTGACCACGCATCTGGCGCGCGGCAACGCGCAGTACCGCGACCTGAAGGCCGGTGCGCCGACGCTGGTCATCTTCCAGGGGCCGCACGCCTTCATTTCGCCCAGTTGGTACACGAACCGCCTGACCTTTCCGACCTGGAACTACACCGCGATCCACGTGCAGGGAATGCCCGAAGTCGTCGAAGCCACGGACGCCATCCATGCCGTGCTCCAACGCACCGTGGCAACCTACGACACGCCACTGGGCGGCGAATGGGCATTCGAGGCGATGCCGCAGGAACTGACCGCTTCACGCATGAAGGCCATCGCCGCGGTGCGCATACCGATCACGCGCATCGAAGGAAAGATGAAGTTGAACCAGGACAAGTCGATCGACGACCGGCGCGGGGTGATTGCCGCCCTGGAGCAACAGGGCGATGCGCAGAGCCTTGCCGTTGCGGACATGATCCGTGCACAGTCCGATTTCGCCCTGGCGCCATCGACAACAGACAACACCACACGGAGCACCTGACATGACCACCCTCACCGACGCCGAAATCCAGACGCGCCGCGACCTCGCGGCGCTGTACCGGCTGGTCGCCCACTTCCGGATGACCGACCTGATCGACACGCACATCAGCGCGCGCATCCCGGGCACGCCGGACCACTTCCTCATCAACCGCTACGGCGTGCTGTTCCACGAGATGCGGCCGGAAGACCTGGTGAAGATCGACCCGACCGGCGCGGCCGTCGAGGCCAAGGACACGACCGAACGCGTCAACGCCGCCGGCTTCACGATCCACTCGGCCGTGCACATGGCGCGGCACGATCTGGCTTGCGTGATCCACACGCACACGACCGACGGCATCGGTGTCTCGTGCCAGGAAGAAGGCCTCCTGCCCATCTCACAGCACGCCCTGAAGTTCTACGGCCATCTCGCGTACCACGACTACGAAGGCATCGCGCTCGATCTCGACGAGCGCGACCGCCTCGTGGCGAGCCTGGGCGAGCATCGCGCGATGATCCTGCGCAACCACGGCCTGCTGGCGGCCGGCCGCACCATCGCGGAAGCCTTCCTCAACATCTATTTCCTGGAGCGTGCTTGCCAGGCGCAGACGAAGGCGCTGAGCGGCGGCCAGAAGATCATCTACCCACCCGTCGCCGTGCGCGAACGCACCGCCGCACAGTTCAACCGCGAGGAGGGGCTGGCGCATGCGCAACTGGCGTGGAATTCGGCGCTGCGACTGATCGCCTGAGCCCGGCCCGGGGCTACGATGGCCCCGGAAACGAAAAAGGCCACCGGTGAGGTGGCCTTTTTGGATCCTTTTCGGATCAGATCTGGAGCGGGATAAGAGACTCGAACTCTCGACCTATACCTTGGCAAGGTATCGCTCTACCAACTGAGCTAATCCCGCATTGCAAGCCCACGATTATAGCCCAAAAATCGTTGACTTCCGTCCGGCGTCGTTTGTTCAGTAAGGCAGCACAAAACCGTTGCGCCCCGCATTGATGCGCAATGCGGTCGGCGCGCCAGCCACGCGCTGCGCGGTCAGCGACACGCTGGCCCCCGGAACCAGCAGGTTTCGCTCGCCAGGCCGGAAGGTCACGACGGGCGCATCGAGCGGCACCACGACGAGCTTCTCCCCGTCCTTGTATTTCAGGCGCAGCGTGCGACCCGTCGGGGCCTCGGCCAGGTCCGCGACGGTGGCGTTGGTCATGGTGCTGTCCGGCTGCAGGTCGAAGGGGCGGCTCCCCTCCCCGAGGCCGCGCGCGGATTCCGGGAACACCGTGACGGCGATGGCACGCTGCGTGCCGTCCGGCTGCGGCATGGCCGCCGTGCCGATGAAGCTGCCGGGCTGGATGTCGGCCAACGCGATGGGGTAGACCTCCTGCACCACCAGCGTCTTCGGCAGGGCCAGCAGCACGGTCTCGCCGCTGCGGTCCTTGACCGTCAGCGTGGTCGGCGTCGCGCTTTGCACGGTGCCACGCAAGCGCACGACTGGCTCCGGCGCCTGGGCCGACACGATGCCAGTGGCGGCGCACATCAACACCGAGGCAAGCAGAAGCGATCTCTTCATGGGGTCATTTCGAAGCGGGAAGGAACGCGATGATGCCCCTTCGACGAGATCAACGCTGCCGCGGATCCAGCGCGTCCCGCAGGCCGTCGCCCAGCAGGTTGAAGGACAGCACCAGCAGAAAGATCGACAGCCCCGGCCAGATCGCCATCCAGGGCGCGTTGTCGATGAAGTTCTTGGCGGTGTTGAGCATGCTGCCCCAGCTCGGCGCCGGTGGCTGCTGGCCCAGGCCGAGGAAGGACAGACTGGCCTCGGCGATGACCGCCGAAGCGATGGCCAGCGTCGACTGCACCATCACCGGCGCCGTGACGTTGGGCAGCACATGGCGCAGCGCGATGCGCAGCGGCGAGTTGCCGACGGCGCGTGCGGCCTCGATGTAATCCTCGACCTTGACGTTGAGCACCTGCGCGCGCGTGAGCCGCACGAAGATGGGCGTGGCCGACACACCGATGGCGATCATCGCGTTGGTCAGGCTCGGGCCGAGGAAGGCCGCCAATGCGATGGCGAGGATCAGGAAGGGGCAGGCCAGGAAGGCGTCGGTGATGCGCGAGATCACGCTGTCGACGAAGCCGCCGAGGAAGCCCGCCGCCAGCCCGATGGGCACGCCCAGCATCAGCGAGATTGACACCGACACCACGCCCGCCAGCAGCGAGGCGCGCGTGCCCCAGATCACGCGCGACAGCACGTCGCGCCCGATCTCGTCGGTGCCGAACCAGTGCTCGGCACTGGGCGCCTTCCGGATCGCCCCCCAGCTGGTGGCGATCGGGTCCTGCGGCGCGATCCACGGTGCGAAGACGGCGAGCGCGATGAAGGCAAGCACCACGGCCAGGCCGAGCAGCGCGCCCCGGCGTCGACGCAAGCGACGCCAGGCGCGCAGCCACGGGCCAGCAGGCTGCGACGGTGCGCGCGAGGCAGAGGAAGGAGAAGAAGGAAGAACGGCCGACATGTTCAGCGCCTCAGCCGCGGGTTGACGAGAAAGTAGGCCATGTCGGCCAGGAGATTCAGCAGGATGTATGCGCTGGCCGTGACCAGCACCACACCCTGCACCACCGAATAGTCACGGTTGAACACCGAGTCGACGATCAGCTTGCCGAAGCCCGGGATGGTGAAGACCTGCTCGGTGAGCACCGCGCCCGACAGCAGCGTGCCGAGCTCCAGCGCACCGAGCGTGATGATGGGCGTGAGCGCGTTGCGCAGCGCATGCTTGAGCACCACCGTGCGCTCGCTCAAGCCCTTGGCGCGCGCGGTGCGCACGTAGTCGGCCGACAGCACCTGCAGCATCGC
>CALRYR010000073.1:0-11838 GCA_943372425.1 Variovorax sp. YR752
GAATCCTTGCTCGGGTCCCAGCCTTCGGAGAAGTCGACGTAGCTGCAGTAGTCGAGGTCCGGCGGCACGAACTCGATGCCGAACTTCGGCATGCCGATCTTCTCGACTTGCTCGCGCACGCCGAGCTTCTCGAACAGCTCGACATTGCCCGGCAGCAGCGATTCGCCGATGTGGAAGCGCGGGTGGTGCGCCTTCTCGAGCAGCACCACGTTACGGCCTTCGCGCGCCAGAAGCGTCGCGATGGTCGACCCCGCGGGCCCGCCGCCGACGACGAGCACGTCGCATTTCTGAACTGTTGACATGGGTCTGTCTTTCTCGCGGTATGGATGCAGGACGCGAGCGTACCAAGCCCGCTCAGCCCCACAGCCGATGCTGCAGGTACAGCGCGCCCAGCGCGCCGGCCAGGGCCAGCGGCATTGCCACCGCACCCACGCGCAGGAACTGCCAGGCCGTCACGTTCTCGCCTTCGCGCCGGATCGCGACCAGCCACAGCAGCGTGGCGAGCGAGCCGGTGAGCGACAGGTTCGGCCCCAGGTCGATCCCGATCGCCACCGCGCTGCGGATCAGCGGCGACGCATCGGCGCTCGCCAGCACCGAGCCGGCCATGAGGCCGGCCGGCAGGTTGTTCATCAGGTTGCACAGCAGGGCGACGAGCGCGCCGGTGCCGATGGCGGTGCCGGCCGGCGCGGCGTTCGCGGCGTCGCGCAGCGCGTGGCTCAGCAAAGGGATCAGGCCCGAATGAATCAGCCCTTCGACCAGAACGAAGAGGCCGGCGACCAGCGCCAGCACGCTCCACGACACGCCGCGCAGCAGCGCCCAGGGCGCGTTGCGTTCGCGCAGCAGCACGCCGATGCAGGCCAGCGCGCTGGCGCCCAGCGTCATCGCGCCGAGCGGGCCGTCGAGCGCCGACGTGACCACCAGCACCACCGCGACGATCGCGATGCCCCAGCCCGCCCAGCGCCCACCGGTGGACAGCACGGGCTGTTCGATGTCGCGTGCGATCGGTGCGGCCAGGGCGTCGCGCTGCATCCAGCGCAGCACCGCGTACGTCACCACGATCGACGCCACCGAGGCCAGCGCGAACTGCGCGATCCAGGTGCCCAGCGGCGGCAGGTGCGCGCCGAAGATCACGAGGTTGGCCGGGTTCGAGATCGGCAGCACGAAGCTCGCCGCGTTGGCGATGAAGGCGCAGGCCAGCAGGTAGGGCAGGGGCTTGGCGCCGGCCTTCTTCGCTGCCGCGTAGACGGCCGGCGTGAGCACCACGGCGGTGGCGTCGTTCGACATGAAGACCGTCACCACCACGCCGATGGCATACACGCCGAAGAACAGCCGCGGCGCCGACCCGCGCGCTTGGTGCACCGCGCGCGCCGCCAGGAAGTCGAACAGGCCTTCGCGCCGCGCGAGTTCGGAGATCAGCATCATCCCGGCGAGGAAGAGGTACACGTCGAGCCCCTTGCCGACCGCGTGCAGCGCCTCGCGCCACGGCAGCAGCTGCGCTGCCACCAGCAGCAGGGCGCCGGACACGGCCCAGACGGCCTCGGGCCAGCGGCCGGGGCGCAGGATGACAGCCGCGGTGGCGAGTGCCGCGATGGCCCAAGTGGCGAGGTGGGCGGGAGAAACGGAATTCATGCGACGCGTCGACTCATGCAGATGGACGAAAGATTCTTGGATTTGCACGCCAGGGTTGGCGGGCTGTTCATGCGGCCGTCGGGGATGCCTTCCGGTTTACCAGCAGGATCCCCACACCCACCCCCAGCAGCGCCAGCACGAGCTGCAGCGTGAGCGGCTCCTTCAGCAGCACCACGCCGAACACCAGCGCGAACAGCGGCGTGAGGAAGGTGAACGACGAGATGCGCGTGGCCGGGTAGTGCCGCACCAGCCACATCCACGCCAGGTAGGTGGCGAAGGCGCCGATCACGGTCTGCAGCGCGATCGAGAACCAGGCGTAGCCCGAATACGACCAGCCGCGCTGCTCGCCGAGCAGCAGCGACATGAGCGGCGACGCGGCGGCGGTGACCGCGATCTGATAGAAGAGCGCCTTCTCGGCGGTGGCGGTCGCCATCTTCGTGGTGCGCAGCGCCAGCGTGGTCAGGCCCCACAGCAGGCCGCCGAGTAGCGCGAGGGCGTCGCCGCGCAGCTGGGTGGAACCGGCCGGGTGCGTGAAGCTCTCGCTGAAGGCGAACACCACGCCGGCGAAGGCCAGGGCCAGGCCGAGCCACTGCACCCCCCGCAACTTCTCGGTGGGCACGAAGCGCGGCAGCAGCAGCGCGACCGTGAAGGGCGCGCAATAGAGGAACACCGTGAGCCGCGACGCGCTCGTGTACTGCAGCCCGGTGTAGATGCACAGGAACTCCGCCGCGAAGAGCGCGCCGACCAGCAACCCGCTCCACAGCGTGCCGTCGCGCTCGAACAGCTTCACGCCGCGCGCCAGGCACCACAGCATCAGCAGCACGACGGCACCCGTCATGCGGATGGTGGCCTGCCACATCGGCGGCACCTCGACCACCGTCGTCTTGATCAGGATCTGCTGCAGCCCCCAGAAGGCGCAGCACGCCACGAGGATCGTGGTCGCGCGGGGGTCGAGGTGGGTCTTGCGGTCGGTCATGGGTCGGGGTGGCACGGCGTGTCGGCCTGGGATCGTAGCCGGCCGCTTCAGGCCGCGAACTTCGCCCCCGCCAGCGCCGAGCCCGCGCCCTCGAATCGCTTGGCGATGCCCGTGAGCTGCGCCTCCAGGAACTCCAGGAACATGCCCATCGCGACCGTCGTGGTCTGGCCGCTGCGCTGGTACAGGCAGTCGTGCGACCAGGCGCCGGTGTCGGCCAGGCCCTGCCAGGCCAGTTCGCCGGCCGCCACGTCCTCGACCACGTTCTCGGGAATCAGGAAGCCGATGCCGACGCCGCTGCGCACCAGGCGCCGCACCATCGCCACCGAACTGGTCTCGACCAGCGGCCGCGCCTTCCGGTGCTCGCGGTGGTCGATTTGGTCGACCATGGCGCGCAGCTCGGTGTCGGGCGTCATGAGGATCAGCGGGTGGTCGAGGCAGTCGCGCAGCCGCGGCGCGCGGCCCAGTTGCGTAAGCGCATGGTCAGGCGACGTGATCAGGCCGAGCTGCTGCGGGAAGCCGCGCACTTCTTCTACGCCCGGCGGGGGCTTCCGGCGCAGGCAGAAGCCGATGTCGGCTTCGCCGGCGGCCACCCACTTGAGGATGTTCTCGCCGCTGCCCGAGCGCACGCTGTAGGTCACGCCGGGGTAGCGCTGCATCGCGATCTCGATCACGTCGGGCACCAGCTGCTCGGCCGACGAATGCGACACCGCCAGGCTGATGTGGCCGCGCCGCAGTGCGCGCAGGTCTTCGACGCGCGACAGCGCGCTGTCGAAGTCGCGCTGGCTGCGACGCACCGCCGCGACCATGATCTCGCCCGCGCTGGTCAGCTGCATGCCGCGCGGCAGCCGGTCGAACAGCGGGGTGCCGACCTGTTCCTCCAGGTTGAGGATCTGCTGGTGCACCGCGGCGGCGGTGAGGTGCAGCGATTCGGCCGCCTTGCGGATGGAGCCGCGCCGAGCCACCTCGTCGAAACAGCGGAAGGACTGGGAAATGGCGGCCATCTGCGAACTGTACGGAATTTGCGAACGCGTCGTTCAAAACAATCAGGTTTTCCAGACGCGAACAAGCGCCTAGATTCCGCTCCAGCGACAGGCCGCAACGGTGCGGCCTGACCACCCCAGGAGCCCCAATTGACCACCACCGTCGACCAGATCACCCAGCGCCGCCGCGGCGTCGGCCTCATTGCCCATGACCCGGCGGCTTCGGCCGGCGGCTACACGCTGATCGCGCCGCAGACGGCCGACGGCCACGTCTACCTCGTCGGCATGGACGGCGAGGTGGTGCACCAGTGGAAGATGCCGCTGCGCGCGGGCCGCCACGCGGTGATCCTGCCGAATGGCAACATGGGCTACAACGGCAACCACGCGAATTCGCCGGACCTCTACCCGGCCTGGTCGATGTGGCACGGCGGCGGTTTTTCCGAGGTCACGCCCGAGGGCGAGGTGGTCTGGCACTACGAAGACCCGACCCATCACCACGACGCCAAGTGGCTGGCCAACGGCAACCTGCTGTACGCCGCCTGCGCGCCAGTGCCGGCCGGTTTCGCCGACCGCGTGCCCGGCGGCACGGCCCACGGCCCCGACGAACAGATGTATGGCGACGTGATCCGCGAAGTGAACCGCGCGGGCGAAGGGGTCTGGGAATGGAAGTCGTGGGAGCACCTGAAGCCCGAGGACTTCCCGATCCACCCGGGCTTCGGCCGCTACCACTGGCCGCTGGTCAATGGCCTCGACATCGACGCCGAGGGCCGCGTGCTGATGAGCCTGCGCACGACAGCCGGCATCATCGGCGTCGACAAGGCGAGCGGCGACGTGCAACTGCACATCCCGCCGAGCGTGGTGTCGCACCAGCATGCGCCGATGGCGCTGGCCAACGGCCACATCCTCGCCTTCGACAACGGCAACTTCCGCACCGGCAGCCACGTGCCGTTCTCGCGCGTCGTCGAGATCGACCCGAAGACCCAGGCGGTCGTCTGGTCGTACGCCGACGAGATGGTCAATGCCTTTTTCACCGCCTTCATGGGCAATGCACAGCGGCTGTGGAACGGCAACACGCACATCACCGAATCGGCCACGGGCCGGCTGTTCGAGGTGAACCCCGACGGCGAAGTGGTGTGGGAGTACATCCTGCCGTGGTTCGCCGAATACCCCGATGCGGCGGCCCGCAAGACCGGTCCCGGCCGACTGAACAGCGTCTTCCAGACCTGGCGCTACCAGGCGGCGCAGCTGCCCTGGTTGCGCACCTGAGGCGCGGCCCTTCCACCCGATTCACGCCCACCCACCGAGCACCCCCATGTCCACCTCCACACCTTCCGTCATATCCACGCGTCAGCGCTTGGCCGCGCTCGCATTCCTGCTGGCCACGCCCTTCGCCGCTTTCGCGCAGCCAGCTGCCTGGCCCACTGAGCCCATCACGGCCGTCGTGCCGTTCTCGCCCGGCGGCAGCGTCGACGTGGCCGCACGCATCCTCATGCCCAAGCTGGCCGAACGGCTGAAGCAGACCATCGTGATCGAGAACACCGTCGGCGCGTCCGGCACCATCGCGACGCAGCGGGTCATCCGCGCGAAGCCCGACGGCACCACGATGCTCTTCGGCGTCGCCAGCCCGGTCAGCGTGGCGCCGCTGGTGTCGCCCAACGTCTACAAGTACGACGCGCTGAAGGAGCTCACGCCGGTCGTCCCGGTCGCGGCTTCTCCCTTCGTGCTGGTGGGGCGGCCCGACCTGCCCGCGCGCACCGCGGCCGATCTGGTCAAGCTCATCCGCAGCCAGCCGGGCAAGATCAACTTCGGCACCGACGGCGTGGGCACCGGCCTGCACGTGACGGCCGAGATGATCAAGCAGCAGGCCGGGCTGGACATGGTGCACGTGCCTTACAAGTCGGGGCCGCAGGTGCTGACCGAGCTGGCCGGCGGGCAGATCGACCTGGCGGTGCTGCCGGTGGCGCTGGTGCAGGCCTTCATCCGCGACGGCAAGGTTCGCGGCTACGGCGTGACCTCGCGCCAGCGCTGGGCGTCCCTGCCCGACGTGCCGAGCCTGTCGGAGACGGCCGAGTTCAAGACGCTGGACGTCGAATCGTGGCAAGGCCTGCTGGTGCCGGCGAAGACCGATCCGGCGATCGTCGAGCGCATCGCCCGCGAGATGACGACGGTGCTGGCCGATCCTGACATGGTGCGGCGCCTCGCCGACGCCGGCTTCAAGCCGATGAAGATGACGCCCGCGCAGTTCGCGACCTACCTGGCCGACGAGCGGCGCGACCTGGCGCGCATCATCGCGGCGGCAGGGATCAAGGTCGAGTAAGCCGCTGCTTGGCGTGCAGCACGAGCGGTGGTCGCGTCGGAGAATGCAGCCCATGCACGACATTCCCCTCATCGACATCGCGCTGCTCGCGTCCGACGACCCGGCCGCGCGCCGCGCGATCGCCGCGCAGATCGGCCAGGCCTGCCGCGAGGTCGGCTTCTTCGTCATCACCGGCCATGGCGTGCCGGTGCCGCTGATCGACGCGACCTTCGCCGAGAGCGCGCGCCTCTTCGCGCAGCCCACCGACTTCAAGCGTGCGATGTCGATCGACCGGCTCGGCAGCAACCGTGGCTATGTCGGCCTCGGCGTCGAGGCGCTCGACGAGAAGACCGCGGCGGACCACAAGGAAGCCTTCAACCTGATCTGGACCGATGGCACGACCCGTCCCGACAACGCATGGCCCGAGCTGTCAGGCTTCCGCGACACGGTGCAGCGCTATTTCGACGGCGTGCTCGCCGTCGGCGCGCGGCTGCACCAGGCCTTCGCGCTGGACCTCGACCTGCCCGAGCACTTCTTCGCCGACAAGATCGACCGCCCGCTCGCCACGCTGCGCCTGCTGCACTACCCGGTGCCCGCGCAGGCGGTGCCGGCGGGGCAGATCGGCGCCGGCACGCACACCGACTACGGCAACGTCACGCTGCTGGCGACCGACGGCGTGGCCGGGCTGCAGGTGCAGCGGCGCGACGGCGTGTGGCGCGACGCGCCGGCGCTGCACGGCGCCTTCATCTGCAACATCGGCGACTGCCTGATGCGCTGGACCAATGACATCTACGTGTCGACGCCGCACCGCGTGCTCAAGCCCGCGGCGGAGCGCTATTCGATCGCGCTGTTCGTCGACCCCAACCCCGATGCGCTGGTGAGCGCGATCCCGTCGTGCGTGCCTGCCGGCGAATCGCCGCGCTACGCGCCGATTACGACGCACGACTACCTGCAGCAGCGCTTCGCGGCGACTTACGGCACGGCCTGAAGAAGCGACCGCGTGCGAAAGCGGCTGCAAGCACGCCTCGCCCGTGACTCCAGGATATTGGATACTCGTCCACCATGAAGGAAAGTTCAGCACCTGAAGTCGACGACGTCAACACCCGCATCGCGAAGCGGGTGCGCGACCTGCGGACCGCGCGCGCCGAGACCCTGGACGCACTCGCCTCGAACAGCGGTGTCAGCCGGTCGATGATTTCCCTGATCGAGCGCGCCAAAGCCAGCCCGACCGCGGTCGTGCTCGAAAGGCTGGCAGCCGGGTTGGGCGTTTCGATGGCCAGCCTCTTCGGCCCCGAGGAGAAAGACGAAGAACGACGTCCCTTGGTTCGACGTGCGGAGCAGGCCATCTGGAAGGATCCCGAATCGGGCTACCTGCGGCGCAACCTGTCGCCGCCGAATTGGCCGACGCCCATCCAACTGGTCGAGGTCCACTTCCCCGCGAAGGCCCGGGTCGCCTACGAATCGAGCGCGCGCCGGCCAGCGCTCGAGCAACAGATCTGGGTTATCCAAGGCCAGATCGAAGTCACGCTGGGCGACGAGCGCCATCTGCTGCGCAGCGGTGACTGCCTGGCGCTGCGGATGGATCGACCGCTGGTCTACAGCAACCCTTCTTCTCAACCTGCCAAGTACATCGTGGCGATCTGCGACGAGGCGCTGGCCCACTGGATCAGAGGTCCTATTCAATGACGAATGACGCCGTACGCCTCGTGGACTGCAACGAAGACGCGCATGCCGCCGCGATCCTGGCCATCCTCAACGAGGCGATCGCCAACTCGACGGCCCTCTATGACTACGCCCCGCGTCCGCCGGAAGCGATGGCGGCCTGGTTTGCGACCAAGCGGGCCCACGGCTTTCCCGTGGTCGGCGCCGTCGATGCCTCTGGGAAGTTGCTGGCCTTTGCAAGCTGGGGCACCTTTCGCGCCTTTCCTGCCTACAAGTACACCGTCGAACACAGCGTCTATGTGCACCATGAACACCGTGGCCAGGGGCTCGGAAAGACGCTGATCGCGGAACTCATTCGTCGCGCTCGCGCCGCAGACCTCCACGCGCTCATCGGGTGCATCGATGCCAGCAACCAGGGCAGCATCGCCTTGCACGAGCGACTGGGCTTCACGCATGCGGGCACGCTGCAACAGGTCGGCTTCAAGTTCGGCCGGTGGCTGGACGCGGCCTTCTATCAGCTGCTGCTGGCAACACCGGCGCGCCCTGTCGACGGTTGATCTAGAGCGGGTGTTCCGTGTAGAAGCGCCCGCCGTGAAACAGCAGCGGTGAGGCGCCGGGCGTGTGGGAGCAGCGCTCCACCTCGCCGACGAAGATTACGTGGTCACCCTCGTCGTAGCGGCTGCGGTTGAAGCACTCGAAGCTCGCCGCGGCGCCCGCGAGCACCGGTGCGCCGCCGATGCCCTCGGTGAAGGCGACGTCCTGCCAGCGGTCGTCGCGCTTCTTCGCGAAGCGCTCGGCCAGTTCTTTCTGGTTCGCAGACAGGATGTTGATGGCGTAGTGCGAGCCCGTGCTCAGCGTCGGCATCGAGCCCGCGCTGAGCGCCAGGCTCCACAGCACCAGCGGCGGATTCAGCGACACCGAATTGAACGAGTTGGCCGTGAGCCCAACCAGCGAGCCGTCGGCGGCGCGCGCCGTGACGATGGTCACGCCGGTGGCGAACATGCCGAGCGCCTGGCGGAATTCGTCGGCCGAAAAGGAAGGCGGCTGTGCCTGGACGGGAACGGTCACGGGGAAAAGGTGCGGAGAAGGCGGAGGCCCATTCTGGCCGATGCGGCGCGCCCGTTCTGTCGCGTGGGCTATCCGAAGAACCAGTAACAGACCGCAATGGCTGCGACCACGCCCGCGAACTCCGCCGCCAGCGCGCATGCCACCGCATGCCGCGCCCGCTGGATGCCGACCGCGCCGAAGTACACCGCGAGCACATAGAAGGTGGTTTCGGTGCTGCCCTGGATGGTCGCGGCGACCAGCGCCGGGAAGCTGTCGACACCCTGGCTCTTCATGGTCTCGATCAGCATCGCGCGCGCCGCGCTGCCCGAGAAGGGCTTGACCAGTGCCGTGGGCAGCGCATCGACGAAGCGCGTGTCCCAGCCGGTCTGCATCACCAGCCAGCGGATGCCGTCGAGCGCGAGGTCGAGCGCACCCGACGCGCGCAGCACGCCGATGGCGCAGAGCATCGCGACCAGGTAGGGCAGCAGGTTCTTCGCGACGTCGAAGCCTTCCTTGGCGCCTTCGATGAAGCGCTCGTACACCGGCACGCGGCGCAGCGCGCCGATCACGAGGAAGGCGATCACCAGGCCGAAGAGCACGAGGTTGCCGAGCAGCGACGACAGGGCGGCCAGCGCGGCGGAAGACAGCGTCGCCAGCAGCGCCATGAAGCCGCCCAGCAGCAGCGCGCCGGGCAGCAGGTAGGCCAGCACGACCGGGTCCCACAACCGCAGCCGCTGCACGATCGCCACCGACAGCAGGCCGACCAGCGTCGACGCGCTGGTCGCCAGCAGGATCGGCAGGAAGACGAGCGTCGGGTCGGCCGCGCCCTGCTGCGCGCGGTACATGAAGATGGTCACCGGCAGCAGCGTGAGCGACGACGCATTGAGCACCAGGAACAGGATCTGCGCGTTGCTCGCGGCGCTCGGGTGCGGGTTGAGCGTCTGCAGCTCGCGCATCGCCTTCAGGCCGATGGGGGTGGCGGCGTTGTCCAGCCCCAGCGCGTTGGCGGCGAAGTTCATGGTGATCAGGCCCAGCGCCGGGTGGCCGGCCGGCACCTCGGGCATCAGCCGGCGGAACAGCGGGCCCAGCAGCCGCGCCAGCCAGGCGACCAGGCCGGCGGCCTCGGCGATGCGCAACAGGCCGAGCCACAGCGTCAGCGTGCCGAAGAGCAGCACCATCACCTCGACCGCCAGCTTCGCCATGGCGAACAGGCTTTCGACCATGGCGGCAAACACGGTCGGGTCGCCGCCGACCAGCCAGCGGGCCAGTCCGGCGACGGCCGCGACCAGGAAGAAGCCGAGCCACAGGCCGTTGAGCATCAGGTCACCTCGATCAGCAGGTCGGGGCGGAAGCCATCCTGCTCGCCCTTCGACGCGTAGCCGAGCGGGTTGGCGATCACGCGGCAGCCGTCCTTCACATAGTCGAAGGCGCAGTGCAGGTGGCCGTGCAGCCAGAAGTCGGCCTGGGGGAGGAGGTGGTCGAGGCTGTTGCAGAAGCCGGCGGTGCCGGCGCGCAGGCCGTAGCGCGGGTCGGCGCTGGCCAGCGTGGGCGCGAAATGGGTGACGACGACGGTGGTGCCGTTGAAGGGCTGGGCCAATGCGTCGGTCAGCCAAGCTTCGCAAGTGAGTGCATGCTCTCTGAGTTGCGCCGCCATGAAAGGATGGCCGCTGCGGGTGGCGGCCGCTTTCGCAAGGTAGAAGTCGGCGGATCGCATCGCCTTCCCGCGCTTCTTGAGCCGCTCGCCGAGGTCGTCGGTCGGGGCGGCCAGCGCGTCGAAATCGGCCCACAGCGTGGTGCCGACGAAG
The DNA here is from genome assembly GCA_943372425.1 of Variovorax sp. YR752. Taxonomy (GTDB): domain Bacteria; phylum Pseudomonadota; class Gammaproteobacteria; order Burkholderiales; family Burkholderiaceae_C; genus Variovorax. Next base: position 10,396 of record CALRYR010000073.1, read on the forward strand.
CGCACGCCATCGTGCACGACGGTTTCCCGCTCCAGCCAGACGATGTCGAGTTCTTCGCACAGCGCGCGCAGCCGGGCGTGGGTGGCGTCGAAATCGGTGGCGTCGTACTCGTGGTTGCCGGGCACGTAGAACACCGGCGTCGGCCAGCCATTCCGGGGGGAGAAGCGGCCGAGGCCGAAGTCGGTGTCTTCCAGCCGCGAGCCGGTTTGGTAGGAGCCGAGGTCGCCGGCCAGCACCAGCAGATCTGCGCCAGGTGCGGGGGCGATGCGCAGGCGGGGATGCGACTCCAGGTGCAGGTCGGAGAGCAGCTGAAGCTTCATTGCGCCCAGTCTAGGCGAATGTGGTTATGTTCATGGCGCATGAAGTCGGGCTGGAAAGGCTAGGGATAACCCTTAATCTATGGCTTAGTCCAAACACCAGCGCGGGATCAGGCCGCGCACACACCATGACCCGTCTGTTCGCCCATATCGCCAGTTTCTTCCGCACCACCGCCGACGAAGCGCCCGCCAGCCCCGCATCGCTCCTGATGGAGAGCGCCGACCTCCGTGCCGGCCACGACGCCCATGACGCGCAGGACCTGCGCGTGGCAGCCAGCGCCTGGCTGCGCGTGGTGCGCTGAAGCGCGCCAGCCCGATCGATCACGGCGCCACCGCCGTCCCCGGGGCGGGTTGCCCCAGCAGCGAGCGCGCGAAGGCCGCCGCCGCCGACCGTACCAGCGCCGCGCGCAGCCATTCGTGCGCATGCCCGTGCTGCGCCCGCCGATGCCAGACCGCGTCCACGTGGACCAGCGGCTGGTCGAACGGCAGATCGCACAGCACCAGTTGCTCGTCGATGCCGGTCACCCGCACGAAGTGCCGCGGCAGCACCGTGAGCAGGTCCGAGTTCGCCACCACACGGCCGGCCGTGAAGAACTGATTCACCGTGACCGCGATGCGGCGCTCCCGCCCGAGAGCGGCCAATGTCTGGTCGATGAAGCCGTAAGGCCGCCCCGAGAAGCTCACCAGCAGGTGGCGCGCCGCGCAGTAATCGTCGATCGTCAGCGGCTTGTCCGCCAGCGGATGGCCGCGACGCATCACGCACACGTACTGCCCCACATAGAGCCGCTGTGCCTCGAAGGGCACCGCCATCCCCGACTGGCCGCGCGCGGTCAGGCTGGCGATCACGGCCGGGAAGTAGCCGATCGCCATGTCCGCTTCCTCCCGCTCGAGCAGCTGGCGTGGGTCGCGCGTGGTCAGCGGCACGACCCGCACCGAGATCGCCGGCGCCTCGGCCTGCATGATCTGGACGAGGCCCGGGATCAACTCGGCCGCGGTGGCGTCGGCCATCGCCAGCACAAAGGTGGTGTCGGCCACGGCGGCATCGAATTCATTGGGCGCCAGGGTGTGCTGGAGCTGCTGCAGCGCGTCGCGCACTGTCGGCCACAGGGCGAGCGCGCGGGGCGTC